>CAMZLH010000032.1 GCA_947311565.1 uncultured Nitratifractor sp. | reverse complement strand
TTGTCCAGTTAAGATTATAACATTACTTATGGTATAATCTTAAAAATATGTCATTTTAAGGGGTAGCTATATTTGCTGTTTGCTTTTGCACTTTTAATGATAGACCCCAATTTTGTTTGATGGGTAAAGTATTTATATCTGTAAGCGAGAGAAATCTATACTTTATTTGGTACAATGCGTTACACCCTAAATATCATTAATATAGAGTATAATTGCATCAAAACTTAGCAAAAGGAGTAGTTATGAGCTTTAGAGATAGTGTAAGAGAGTTTTATAAGCCATTTTATGATAATGGGGATGAGGCTCATAAGATTGATCATGCCGACTCGGTTTGCGATTTGGCTTTAGAGTTAAATGAAGTTTATAATGAAAAACTTATAATTTTATCTGCTTATATTCATGATATTTTTAATGCAAAAGATAGAAAAAATCATCATAAATTGGCTTTTAAGTATGTAATAGGTGCAGAAGATAAATTTTTAAAAGAGTTAAGCAACCAAGAGTTAGAGCTTGTTGCACATGCTGTATTACAACATAGAGGTAGCTTTAAGGGTGAGTTTTTTTCTCTTTTATCAGAAATTATTAGTGGGGCAGATAGAGGACTTAATAATTTAGAGGAGGTAATTATTAGAAGCTGCAAATACAACAATGGCGATGCTAAAGAGGTGTTGGATCATATTAAAGATAAATATGCAACTGGAGGATACGGGAACTATCCACCTTTAATTCAAAAGAGGTTTGCAACAGAGCTTAAAGAGTTTAAAAAAGAGTGTGATATGCTAACGCTAGAAGAGGTTTTAAAAGTATGTAGTGGTATATTTAAGTAGACTAAAAGATTAAAGCATAAAGCCTTAATCTTTTAACTAGGTTTAACTACAGTGTCCACCACCGCAACAACCTGTGTGTGCTTTTTCATCAACTTTAATTAAGATAGTATCTCCACTTTCAACTACTTTGAACTCATGCTTTTGACAAAAGTCGCTATTCATATCTTTTGTTAACTCCATAGCTTTAATTAATGCATTATCTTTAGATGCAAACTCTTGATTATTATTAATTCCACTTTTTCTAAAACATCCGCACTCTTTTTCTACTGTTACTTTAAACATTATTATTCCTTTTTTTAATTTATCTTTTTAAGATAACGAAATATATCATTTAAAGCTTAAATAGGATTAAAAGTATCCTATATTTTAGTAATTGCTTAACTTTTAAAGAGTCTAATCAAAGAGAGTAGAAAACCCAAAGAGCTAAATGCAAAACCTATAAGAGATAAAATTAAATTTTTACTCCACTTTATACCAACTTTTACAAGCTTAAATATATTTTTACCCATTATTTTAAATATACCTCTTGTAGCACCTTTGTATCGTTTAGATAACTTTGCTACAGATTTTAACTCTTTTGTATTATCTATATACTTTAAAAGGTGTATGCCATCTGCTATAGATGTATTTTTTTGAATTGTATGTAGATTATTAAATAGTGGTTTTAGAGGCTTTAGATTAACACTATTTTTAATAATTTTAGAGCTATTTTTTATCTCTTTTAGAGAGCCATACTTAATACTTTTAAGTGCATTAAAGTCTATAGATTTAGATATTTTTTGTGAAACTATTTTACTAAAACCTTTTGTTAAAGCTTTCTGTCGTTTTGCTATTTTTAAAGATGAAGCAGCAACTTTTAAAGAGGAGCTTCCACCTAGAGTAATAAGTTGGCTAGCACTAAGTGCTACTCCTGCCATAGATACTCCTAGAATTAACTTATCGTATGGTCTATCTTCTATAAATTTTCTACCCTCTTTGCTAATATCTCTTAAGTCACCATATAGTGTAAAGTCTGATGTAATTGAACCAGCTACCTCAACACCACTTTCTGCTTCTCCACTTATAAAACCACTTACAAAATTTTTGACTCCTCTTGTAAGTTTTTTAACTGTAGTACTCTCTGCTGCTACTAAATCTTTTGTTGATTTTTTAAGCTCTATTCCAAACCTATCTGCTAACTTAGTACATATTCTAATATCTTTAAATCTCTTCTCTTCTATTGCTTTTTTAATCTCGCTATCTAAGTATCCATTAGCTAACTTATCTTTCATAATAAGATCTACATCTGGCTCTTTATAATTATAAGATAAGCTTCTCTTTGTATAAATATACGATACTCCCATTAAGCCTAAAAATATAAGAAGAGTTAAAAATTTTAACAGAAATCTCATTTGTACTCCACAATATCCTCTATAGATTGTCTTGTTTTAATAGGTTGTTCATTTAACCTATAACCAAATGCTACCATTACAGATATACCAAACTCTTCTATATTATACCCTAACTCTTCACTAAGTATGGTATCTAGTTTTTTCATATTAAACCCTTCTATTGCACAAGAGTCAATTTTTAGTACAGCAGCTGTTGTCATCATATTAGCAAGTGCAATATATGACTGTTTAGATGACCAATCAAAGAGTGCTTTTGGAGAAGATGTTAAATTAAAATCAGACTCTTGAAAAGTTTTATATTTTTCTCTTCTAGCCTCTGCTTTTTCACTATTTATCTTATGAACATTATAGAGCATATGTGTAATATAGTCACTATTAGAGAGAAGTTTATTGCCTCTTCTTGCTAAGATTACTACATACTCACTTGCTGTTGGTAAGATATTTTGTGCTCCCCATATATATGGTAGTAGTCTATCTTTAATATTTTTATCTCTTAAGACTATAAATTTCCAAGGTTCAAAACCAAAAGAGCTAGGGCTTAATCTTGCAGATTCTAAAATTATATTAAAATCTTCTTGCTCTATTTTTCTATTTTTATCAAATATTTTGCATGCGTGTCTAAAATTAAATGAATTTAACAAATCTTTTATCATACTTAGCCTTTTTATTTTAATCCCATATTATTAGTATAAATTACAAAATATTAAATTTATATCTATCTTTAAAATATCTACAAAACTCTCTAAAAGCCCTATATTATGGCTATAATTCAATTTTTTATAACTTTTTTTAATAACTAAAACTTAATATTATATTAAATTATACTTTTATCTATGATTAATTTTTCTATGTTAGAATATACCATATTTTTAAAAACTGGAGGCTTAATGAGTACTTTAAAACTGCTTATAGTTACAACTTTAACTCTCTCTTTCTCTTATGCAAAATTAGATTTTGTAAAATTTGGTGATATTTGTAATCCAAATTTAGGGAAAAATTGCAAAAATAGAAGTGTAGAGATATCTGCAATTCAATATCTTTTAAAACGAAAAATTGATCCAAACTTAGATATTAGTGGTATTATGGATAATCAAACTATTAAACATATAGTAAATATACAAAAGAACGAAGATATAAAAGAGGATGGCTATATTGGGAAAGAGACTAAAGATGCTCTAAATAAACTACTATATGGACATAAGCTATATAACTTTGTAAAAGTAAAAAAAGCTAATAGCATTAAAAAGAGTAACCCTATAGTAGCAAGTGACAGTAAAACAGATAAGAGTACTATACTATCGACTAAAGTTAAACCTAAAAAAATAACTATATCTAAGAGCAAAGAGACTCTAGCTAACAAGCCAATATTAAATAGGAGTTACACAGAGTTTGCAAAATCTATTAACCTGCGAAAGAGTTATGCAGTATATAGAGATCCTAAATTATTAAAGAGTGGTAAAACAAAAAACTTTCTGCTAAAGATAGATATAAGTAAGCAAAGGGTTGAACTTGTGGTTAATGGAAAGATTGCTTTGTCTGCACCTTGCACAACTGGATCTAAACATAAACTAGAGCCAAATACTAAAACGTATAGAGACAAGCATACACCAACTGGCTCTTTTAAAATTATGGAAAAAATTGCAAATAAACGCTCTACTATTTTTGGAGATATGTATAGAGGAGGCAAAAGAGTTTATCATGGTGATAGAAGAAAATATAGAGGTAGTTGGCGTGGTGTAAAATTTGTTGGAGCGCCTTTAAAAAATTGGATGAGAATAACAAGTAATGGAATAGGTCTTCATGCTAGTTCTCATGTAAAAAGATATCCTGGTTCTAATGGTTGTATTAGAATACCACCAAAAATAGCTACAACTATTTTTAAAAAAGTTAAAACTGGTACAAAAGTAAAAGTTGTTAACTAACTCTTAGAGCTTATGCTCTAAATTACTACTTTAAAATAATATTAAACTAAATATAATATACTTCACTAAAAATGGAGTAATATTCTATGTTTAAAGATAAAAAACTTATAATATTTGATATGGATGGAACACTAATAGATAGTGCTCCATCTTTAGCTTTTGCAATTAACTTTATGCTACAAGAGTTAAACTTAAAAACTTTTCCTCAAAGTGTGGTTACAAATTGGGTAGGACATGGTGCAGATATTTTAGTAAAAAGAGCGCTTGTAGGTAAAAAAGATTTTGAAAATATTGATATACCTGAAGATTACTTTAACAAAGCAAAAACAATTTTTTTAGATTTTTATGGTAAGAACTTAAATGCAAAGACCACTTTGTACCCCAATGTAATAGAGGTATTAACAAAGTTAGAATCAAAAAACTACATTTTAGCACTAGCAACAAATAAACCTATTGAATTTGTAGGTAGCATGCTAAAAGAGTTTAATATAGAACATTTTTTTAAAATATATCTTGGTGGTGGCTCTGTTTCTACAAAAAAACCAGATCCTGAAATTTTATTAACAATAGTTGAAAAACTTAAAATATCTGCACAAGATTCTGTAATGGTTGGAGACTCTAGTAGCGATATCTTAGCAGCAAAAGATGCAAATATAGACTCCATTGCACTTACATATGGTTATAACCAAGGAGTAGATTTAAAAGAGTTAAAGCCAAACCTAATCTTAAATAACCTTATAGATATAAACAACTATTTCTTATAAGTATAAATTTTAATAATATATACTTGTGATATTTACAAATCTTTCTTTATAAATATCACAAGATAAATAATGGATGATAATTTGAATTAGACTAATAGTGTAAAAAATTATCAAATAAGCCTATATCGCTACACTTTTATAACTTAAAATTAGAAAGCCTAATTAAGTAGAGTTATAGTTAAGTCCATTATATCACCTTGTCATATTATATAATAATTTGTTACTGTTTAACACAAATTAAAATTAAACAGTGAACTATTATATTAAAATATACTTTAACATATAATTGTATTATATACTAGAAGTATAAAAATATCAAGGAGATATAAATGAGTAGTATGATAAAAATTTCGATAGTAGCAGCATTATTTGCAACAGTTGCAACGGCTGGAACGCTTGACGATGTAAAGAAGGCTGGTGTTTTAAAGTGTGGTGTTAGTACAGGTTTACCTGGATTTGCAGAGGCTGATAAAAAAGGTAACTGGAAAGGTTTAGATGTAGATTATTGTAAAGCAATGGCTGCAGTAGTTTTAGGTGACTCAACTAAAGTTAAATATGTTCCACTAAATGCTAAAGAGAGATTTACAGCTTTACAAAGTGGTGAAATTGATGTATTAGCAAGAAATACAACTTGGACAAACACAAGAGATACAACACTTGGATTAAACTTTGCAGGTGTAAACTACTATGATGGTCAAGGTTTTATGGTTCCTAAAAAGTTAGGTGTTAAGAGTGCTAAAGAGCTAGATGGTGCAACACTTTGTATTCAAGCTGGAACAACAACAGAGATGAATTTAGCTGACTACTTTAAGACAAACGGAATGAAGTATAAAGCTATTACTTTTGATACAAACGAGCAGGTTGATAAAGCTTTCTTCTCTGGAAGATGTGATATTTTAACAACTGATCAATCTGGTCTTTATGCTGCTAGAACAAAAGCATCAGATCCAAGTAACTATGTTATTTTACCAGAAATTATCTCTAAAGAGCCATTAGGACCAGTAGTAAGACAAGGTGACGACCAATGGTTTAATATTGCAAAATGGACGCTTAATGCTCTAATTACAGCTGAAGAGAAGGGTGTAACTAGCAAGAATGTTGATGAGATGGCTAAAAGCAGTAAAGACCCAGAGATTCAAAGACTTTTAGGAGCTGAGGGAACAATGGGTAAAAATGTTGGTGTAGATGCAGATGCATATAAAAAAGCAATTAAACAAGTTGGTAACTATGGCGAAATTTTTGAAAGAAATGTTGGTGTAAATACTCCACTTAAAATCAAAAGAGGTCTTAACCAAATTTGGAGTAAAGGTGGAATGTTATATTCACCTCCATTTAGATAATTTATATACTTCTTAAACCTAAGGCTTTCGCCTTGGGTAAATTAATAATTTTTCAAATAGACTTCTTTCATAATACTATTTGAAAAATTATCTACATAATATAGATTCGAAAGGTTACAATGAGATTTTTACGAGATGAAAAAATACGCTCAATTTTATATCAACTACTTACAATTGTTCTATTCTCTTTATTTGTTCTATATATTGCACAAAATACAGCGCATAATATTGAATCAAGAGGAATAAAAAGTGGTTTTGATTTTTTAAACCACTCATCAGGTTTTGACATTACAGAGTCACCAATTAGCTACGCCTCTACCGATTCACACTGGAGGGTTTTTCTTGTCGGCTTGCTGAATACTTTAATAGTATCATTTTATGGTATTATACTAGCAACTATACTTGGTATTTTTATAGGTGTAGCAAGGCTATCTAAAAACTGGATTGTAAAAACATTAGCTACATCTTACATAGAGTTATTCAGAAATATTCCAATTCTTTTACAGATTCTATTTTGGTATAATGTAGTATTGGCTGCTATGCCTTCTGTTAGAAATAGCTACTCCTTTTTTGACTCCTTTTTTATTAACCAAAGAGGTCTATTTTTTCCAAAGGCAATATTTTTAGAAAATGCATGGATTATTGGTCTTGGAATTATTGGAGCTATTGTTTTAGGTTGGTTTGTTAAAAAATCTGCTAAAAAAAGACTTGATGAGCATGGGAAAGAGACACCTGTATTTACAATTAATTTAGCTCTTTTTATTCTTATTCCACTTGCACTTTACTATATATCTGGTAGACCAATAAATTTTGAAATGCCAGAGTTTCATGGGTTTAACTTTAAAGGTGGTAGTACATTTACGCCAGAGTTTTTAGCCCTACTTTTAGCACTTTCAGTGTACACCTCTTCATATATAGCAGAGGCGATAAGAAGTGGTATCGAAGCTGTAAATAAGGGACAAAAAGAGGCAGCAACATCGTTAGGTCTTTCACCTATGCAGTCACTAAAACTTGTTGTATTACCACAAGCAATTAGAGTATCTATACCACCAATAATCAATCAGTACCTTAACTTAATTAAGAACTCATCTTTAGCAGCAGCTATTGGGTTTCCTGAGCTTGTAACGGTATTTGCAGGGACAAGCTTAAATGTTACAGGTCAAGCTTTAGAGATTATTGCAATTACAATGCTTACATATTTAATAATAAGTTTAATAGTTTCATTTATTCTAAATGTAATTAACAAAAAACTTCAGATAAAGGAGAGATAATGGTTTATGATCTTAAAAGTGCAAAAGAGCCACCATTAAAAGAGAGAGGTGCTATTGCATGGATTAGACACAATCTACTCTCAACACCACTAAATATTATATTAACTTTAGTATCTATATGGTTACTATATATAATTCTTCCACCACTGTTTAACTGGTTTGTATTAGATGCAAACTTTGCAGGTACTACAAAAGCTGAGTGTACTAACGATGGTGCTTGCTGGGTATTTATTAACCAAAAGTTAAAATTATTTATATATGGTTTCTACCCAGAGAGCGAACTTTGGAGAGCAAACTTAGCTATATTATTAAGTGGATTAGCAATATTTTTAGTTGCTAGTGAAAAGACATCAGTAAAAATTAAAGCTACAGCACTCTTAATCTTACCAACTATATCTACAATTTTATTAATTGGTGGTTTTTTAGGTTTAGAGCATGTAGCAACAGATAGATGGGGTGGATTGCTTTTAACATTGATCATATCATTTGTTGGTATTATTGCATCGTTTCCATTAGGGCTTCTTTTTGCTCTTGGAAGACAATCAAAAATGCCAATAGTAAAGACACTTAGTGTATTTTATATAGAGCTAATTCGTGGTGTTCCTTTAATTACACTACTATTTATGGCATCTGTTGTTTTGCCTCTATTTTTTCCAGATGGGGTGGATTTTAACAAGCTAATGAGAGCTTTAATTGCAATTACACTATTTCAAGCTGCATATGTTGCAGAGAATATTCGTGGTGGGCTTCAGGCAATTCCAAAGGGTCAGTATGAAGCGAGTAGCGCACTAGGCTTAACATACTGGAAACAGATGAGATTGGTAATTTTGCCACAAGCAATAAAAGTTGCAATACCAAATCTTGTTGGTTCATTTATTGCACTATTTATGGATACATCACTAGTAATGATTATTGGGCTTTACGATGTGCTATCTACTGTAACATTAGCATCTAGCGATAGAGATTGGCTAGGTTTAGGTACTGAAGGTTTTGTATTTGTAGCCATAATATATTGGGTATTCAACTTTGCAATGTCAAGATACTCTGTAAAATTAGAGAAGAAATTAGATACTAATAGAAGGGATTAATATGAGTGATCAAAATAAAATAATAGAAGAGTTGCCAAAAAAAGAGATTATAGAAAACAGCAAAGATCTTTCTAAAAAGATGATAGAGCTTGATAACCTAAATAAATGGTATGGAGAGTTTCATGTTTTAAAAGATATAAACTTAAAAGTGGGAGAGGGAGAGATTGTTGTTGTTGCTGGACCATCTGGTTCAGGTAAATCGACTATGATTAGATGTATTAACCGTCTTGAGGAGTATCAAGAGGGAATTATTAAAGTAAAGGGTGTCGAGGTAAACAGCGATGTTAAAAACTTAAGAGAGATTCGCTCAAATGTGGCAATGGTGTTTCAGCACTTTAACCTTTTCCCTCATCTATCAATTATAGACAACTTAACATTAGCACCTGTTCATGTATATGGCAAATCTACAAAAGAGGCAAGAGAGACAGCAATGTATTACCTAAATAGGGTAAATATTGCAGAGCAAGCTGATAAGTTTCCTAATCAGTTATCTGGTGGACAACAACAGCGTGTTGCAATTGCTAGAGCATTGTGTAAAAGCCCAGACATTATGCTTTTTGATGAACCAACAAGTGCACTTGACCCAGAGATGATTGGTGAAGTTTTAGATGTAATGATTGGCTTAGCAAAAGAGGGTAAAACAATGGTATGTGTTACTCACGAAATGGGCTTTGCAAGAAAAGTAGCTGATAGAGTTATTTTTATGGATGCAGGTCAAATTGTAGAAGAGAATGAACCAGAGACATTCTTTAATAACCCTGAGAGCGATAGACTAAAAACTTTCTTAGAGCAAATTTTAGCACACTAATTATCTTCTATGAGTAAACTTTAGATAAATGATGTAAGTTTAATAAAATGCTTTTGTATATAGCGCAAAAGCATTATAATAAGTCAAAGATGAGCTAGAGTAATAGGTAGAGACTATTTATTAATAACTTTCGTTCTACAAAGTATCATAGAGATATCTTTATATGGTTGATCTTTGAGTAAATTAAATTTTTACATAAGCATCTAGTTAATTCAAAAAAATTTAAATCTTATATCTCTCTTTAGAGTAACATAAATATTTAAACCCTACTTTTTAAAACAATTATGATAAAATAGCTCAATTAATTTTAGGAGTATTTAATGGCAACGATTGGTATGAGCGATATAAAAAAGGGTGTTAGATTAGAGTTAGATGGAAACCCTTATAGAGTAACAGAGTTTTTACATGTAAAACCAGGAAAAGGTGCTGCATTTGTAAGAATGAAGATTAAGAATCTTCAAACTGGCAAAGTTATAGAAAAAACTGTGCATGCTGGAGATAAGTTTGGAGTTCCAGAGCTAGAGCAGATGACTATGCAGTACCTTTATGATGATGGTGAGTTTTTACAGTTTATGGATACAACTACATTTGATCAAGTTGGTTTAACAAGAGAGCAAGTTGGTAAAGATACATTTGATTATATGATAGATGGTATGGAAGCTGAGATTTTATTTTATAATGGCAAAGCAATTAGTGTAGAGATTCCTCAAACAGTTGTACTTAAAATTGTAGAGACTCCACCTAACTTTAAAGGTGATAGCCAAGGTGGTAAAAAACCTGCAACTTTAGAGAGTGGCGCTGTTGTTCAAGTACCTTTCCATATTTTAGAGGGTGAGATGATCAAGGTAGATACAGTAGAGGGTAAATATTTAGAGAAAGCTAAATAGTTAGCCTCTCTTTACTAAATATAAAAACTTCAATTTTCTAATCTTCTCTTTACAATTTTTTGATAATATATAATAAAAAGGCTAACTGTGTCTGAAATAAATTTTACACATCTTCACTTACATACAGAGTACTCATTATTAGATGGTGCTAATAAGATAAAAGCTTTGGCAAAGCGTATTAAAGAGCTTGGCATGGATTCAGTTGCAATTACTGACCATGGTAACATGTTTGGTGCAATAGATTTTTATAATGCAATGAGAAAAGAGGGCATAAAGCCAATTATTGGAATGGAAGCCTATTTACATAATAGCGAAGAGCTAAATGATAAATCTATTAAGCAGAGATTTCACCTATGCTTATATGCTAAGAATGAAGTTGGCTATAAAAATCTAATGTATTTAAGTTCTCAAGCTTATATTAATGGTTTCTACTACTACCCAAGAATTAATAAAAAACTATTAAAAGAGCGCTCTGAAGGTTTAGTATGCAGTGCTGCTTGTTTACAAGGAGAGGTAAATTGGCACCTAAATTTAAGTGAAAGAAACCTAAAAAATGGTGCTAAAGGATATGATAGAGCGAAAGAGGTAGCTTTAGAGTATAAAGAGATATTTGGAGATGACTTCTATTTAGAGATTATGAGACATGGTATTGGCGATCAGCTAAGAATAGATAATGATATTATTAAAATTGCGCAAGAGACAGGTATAAAGATAGTAGCTACCAATGATACTCACTATACATATGCCGAAGATGCAGAAGCTCACGAAGCATTCATGTGTATAGCAATGAACAAACTATATGATGATCCAAATAGACTTAGACACTCTGTACATGAGTTTTATGTTAAATCACCCGAAGAGATAGCAAAACTATATGCAGATATTCCTGAAGCTATAGAGAATACTCAAGAGATAGCTAATAAGTGTAACTTAGAGATAAAGCTTGGAAACCCAACACCTCCTAACTTTAAATTTACTAGAGATTGGGCAGAAAAAAGTGAAATTTTATTAGAAGAACCAGATAAAGAGTACTCTTTAAAGAATGATATTACTCTATTTGAGTATGAGTCTAAAAAAGGTCTAGAACTTAGATTAAAATATGTAGATGAGAGTAAACACCAAGAGTATAGAGATAGACTGAAAGTTGAGATGGATATTATTAACTCTATGAAGTTCCCTGGATATATGCTTATTGTTTGGGACTTTGTTAGAGAGGCAAAGAGTATGGGTATTCCTGTTGGTCCTGGGCGTGGGTCTGCAGCTGGTAGTTTGGTTGCATATGCGCTAGAGATTACAGATATAGATCCAATGCCATATGGCTTACTTTTTGAGCGTTTTTTAAACCCAGAGCGTGTAAGTATGCCCGATATCGATATGGACTTTTGCCAATCTCGTCGTCAAGAGATTTTGGACTATGTTATAGATAAGTATGGTAGAAATAATGTTGCACAGATTATTACATTTGGTAAATTACTTGCCAAAGGAGTAATTAGAGATGTTGCAAGAGTTTTAGATATGCCTTATGCAAAAGCTGATGCAATGGCAAAGTTAATTCCTGATGAACTAGGTATTGATCTAGATGGAGCATACAAAAAAGAGCCAAAGATAGATGAGCTGATAAGTAGCGATGCACAAGCAGCTAGAGTTTGGAAGTTTGCAAATGCCTTAGAGGGATTAAATAGAAATGCAGGAACTCATGCTGCTGGTGTTGTAATTAGTAACGAAGAGCTTTGGCACAAGACACCTCTATTTAAACCTAGTGGTCAAGATACTTTAGCAACACAGTATAATGGTAAGTATGTAGAAGATGTTGATTTAATTAAGTTTGACTTCTTAGGATTAAAGACATTAACAGTAGTTGACGAAGCACTAAAGTTAGTAAAAGATAGACATAGTGTAGATGTTGATTTTAAAATTATAGATATTCAAGATCCTAAAGTTTATGAGTATATATCTACAGGACATACACTAGGGCTCTTTCAGATCGAGTCATCTGGTATGCAAGATTTAGCTAAAAAATTAAAGCCAAATGGATTTGAAGATGTAATTGCAATGCTAGCACTATATAGACCAGGACCAATGGAGTCTGGAATGCTTAATGACTTTGTCGAAAGAAAACATGGAAGAGCAGAGATTACCTATATGTTTCCAGAGCTAGAGCCAATTTTAAAGCCAACTTATGGTGTTATTGTTTACCAAGAGCAGGTTATGCAAATTGTGCAGACAATTGGTGGATTTAGTCTTGGTGGTGCAGATTTGGTTCGTCGTGCAATGGGTAAAAAAATTAAAGAGGAGATGGATAAACTTCAAAATGAGTTTGCAGATGGAGCAGCTAAAAAAGGATTTAACAGAGAAAAAGCTATTGAGTTATTTGATCTAATTGTTAAGTTTGCTGGATATGGTTTTAATAAATCTCACTCAGCTGCTTATGCAATGGTTACATTTTATACTTCATATCTTAAAACATACTATCCAACTGATTTTATGGCAGCGCAGCTTACACTAGAGAAAGATAATACTACAAAAGTTGTAAAGTATGTTGATGAACTACAAAATATGAATATCGCTCTTCTACCACCCGATATAAATAGATCTGGTATAAAATTTATAGCTAGTACCGAAGGTAACAAAGAGATTGTTCTATTTGGTTTAGGTGCAATTAAAGGTGCTGGGGATATTGCAATTAACTCTATACTCGAAGCAAGAGGTAATAAGCCATTTAAAGATTTAAGTGATTTTATAAGTAGAATAGATGGTAGTAAGGTTAATAAAAGAGTTATAGAGTCTTTGATAAAAGCTGGTGCTTTAGATAACTTTGGCTATACAAGACGCTCTATGATTATGCAGATAGAAGATATTGTAGATGCCTCTGGAAAGGCAACGCAGGCTAAAAAACAAGCAGAAAATTCGCTATTTGGTGGTGGTGAAGAGATGACATCTGTTAAGGTAGAGCTACAAAACCACGAAGAGTTTGAGCAGTTAGAAATTTTAGGTTTCGAAAAAGAGACTTTGGGGTTTTATGTATCTGGTCACCCTCTAGATAAGTATAGAGCAAAAATAGATAAGATAAAATATACGCTAAGCTCAGAGATGGATGAGTTAGCAGATGGCTCTGTCGCTCTATTTGTTGGTAAAATAGAGGAGATGAAAGAGCGTATATCAAAAAAAGGAAATAAGTTTACAATAGCTACTCTAATGGATTTTCACGGAAGTATTGAGTTTATGCTATTTGAGAAACATATAGATCTAATTAATAATGAGTTTAATATAGATGAACCAATAGCCTTTAAAGTTAAAATATCTAAAAATGATGACTTTACAAGGGTAAATATATTAAAAATAGAGTCCCTAGCAGATGCAGCAAAAGAGAAAGTTAAGATTAAAAAAGAGCAAAACTATACGCCAGAACCAGATGCTCCAGCAATTATTATAGCTATTAATCTAATGCCAGATAGTAAAATTGCAGAGGAGCTGATGTGTTTAGCACATAAACATCCAGGTAATCATCCACTATCGCTAAAGGTTCGCTCTAAGTTGGCTGATGTTATTATTGAGTCTAAGTTAAGAGTATCTCAAAGCTTTATTAAAGAGGCAGAAGAGTTAGGCTTTAGCCTTGAAGAGGCGAGCTGAGCTCTTTGCATAATATCTACATAAACAATAGATATACTTATTTAAATTAAAGGAAAATTATGAAAAAAATAGTTTTAACATTGATACCTACTATTGCTCTACTATTTGGAGAGTTAAAAACTATAAGTGCAGATGATTTAATCAAAATGCAAGCAAAAGGTGTGCCTGTTATTGATATTAGGACAAAAGGTGAGTGGAGAGATAGAGGGGTAATTGATGGTGCAAAACTGATTACTTTTTTTAGTGAAAAAGGTGAGCCACAAACTCCAAGTTTTATGTTTCAATTAGGTCATTTAGTAAAAGATAAAGATAGTGCATTTATAATATATTGTGCACATGCTAATAGAACAAAGTCTTTAGGTAACTGGTTAACTAAGAGTATGGGATTTAAAAAAGTTTACGAATTAAATGGTGGAATAGAGTATGGATGGATAGATAAGAAACAAAAAGTTATCAAGCCATAGTGATTTATGAATTTTTTGATATAAAATAACTAAAAATTAAAATTTTTGATATACTTATATTAGCACTATATTAAAGGATATTCTATGAAGTATATTAAATTTTTTAAAGAGATAAGAAATACAGATGTTCCGTTAGTCGGTGGTAAAAATGCATCTTTAGGTGAGATGTATCAAGAGTTAACATCTCTTGGAATAGTTGTTCCAAATGGATTTGCTATTACTGCTGAGGGCTACTTTTATCTACTTGAAGAGCATGGAATAAAAGATAAAATAAAAGAGCTTCTTGCAGATGTAGACACTGTTGATATGGCACTTCTTAGTAGCCGAAGTAAGCAGATAAGAGATTTAATATTCTCTTCACCAATTCCAAATGATTTACAAAAGGAGATTATATCTGCATATAGTAAACTTAGCAAAGAGTATGGGCGTGAGAGTATAGATATTGCAGTTAGAAGTAGTGCTACTGCAGAGGATTTGCCAGATGCCTCTTTTGCAGGACAACAAGATACTTTTTTAAATGTTGTAGGAGTTTCTAGTCTAATATACTATGTAAAGATGTGCTTTGCATCTTTATTTACTGCAAGAGCAATTAGCTATAGACAAAGTAGAAACTTTAGCCACTTTGATGTTGGTTTAAGTATATGTATCCAAAAGATGGTAAGAAGCGATAAAGCAAGTAGTGGCGTAATGTTTAGTATTGATACTGAAAGTGGCTTTGAAGATGTAGCACTAATTACATCATCTTGGGGACTTGGAGAAAATATTGTGGGTGGTTTAGTTAATCCAGATGAATTTTATGTACATAAACCAAAACTACTAGATGGCTACAATCCCATAATAAAAAGAAAATTGGGTAGTAAAATGCTAAAAATGATCTACTCTAATAGTAAAGATGAAAGAGTTATAAATGTAGCTACAAGTCCTGAGAAACAGAAAAGCTTTAGTATTAGTGATGATGAAGTACTATCTTTAGCAAAAATGGCAATTACTATAGAGAAGCATTACACTAAAGAGGCGAAACAGAAGAGACCTATGGATATAGAGTGGGCTAAAGATGGTGATGATGGTAGATTATATATTGTTCAAGCTCGCCCAGAGACAGTACAGAGCCAAAAAAAGAGTAACTCTATTGAGAGATATATGCTACAAAATGAGGAGTGCACTATACTTACAACTGGTATAGCTGTTGGTTCTAAAATAGGCGCAGGTAAAGTTAGGGTAATTAACAATTTAAATGAAATAGCTATTTTTAATGAGGGAGAAGTTTTAGTAACAGATATAACAGATCCTGATTGGGAGCCAGCAATGAAAATTGCAAGTGCAGTTATAACAAATAGAGGTGGTAAAACTTGCCACGCTGCAATTGTAGCAAGAGAGATAGGTGTACCGACAATTGTAGGTACACACAATGTTACACAGATTTTAAAGACAGGAATGGATGTAACTGTAGATTGTTCCAAAGGAGATACGGGGAGTGTTTACGAAGGTATCGTAAATTATAAAAAAGAGATTATAGAGGCTAAAGAGGTTAATTTAGATACCAAAATATATGTAAATATAGGTAATCCAACAAGAGCTTTTGACTTTGCATCTTTACCAGTAGATGGTGTAGGACTAGCTAGAATGGAGTTTATAATAAGCCAATATATAAAAGTTCACCCTTTAGCTCTAAAAGCTTTATATTATGGCGAAGAGGTAGATCAAAAAGAGGAGATTTTAGAGATAATTAGTGGTTATAAAGATCCTAAAGATTTCTTTATTAAAAAGATTAGTGAAGGTGTAGGTATGATTGCAGCAGCATTTTACCCTCGCCCTGTAGTTTTAAGAACAAGTGATTTTAAATCTAATGAGTATAAGAAGATGGTAGGAGGCTGTGCTTTCGAACCAGATGAAGAGAATCCAATGATAGGATATAGAGGTGCAAGTAGATACTATAGTAGTAAATATCAAGAGGCATTCGAGTGGGAGTGCGAAGCTATAAGAGTAGTTATAGAAGATTTCGGACTAAATAATTTAAAAGTTATGATACCATTTGTCAGAACACCTCAAGAGGGAGAAAAAGTACTTAATATAATGTCTAAAAATGGATTGACAAGGGGTAAAGATGGCTTAGAGATCTATGCAATGTGTGAGATACCAGCAAACGTAATACTAATTAAAGATTTTCTTAAAATATTTGATGGATATAGTATTGGTTCAAATGATTTAACTCAATTAACACTTGGGGTAGATAGAGATAGTGATCTAGTATCACATATATTTGATGAGAGAAATAAAGCTATACGAAAACAGTTGAAAAAGATAATAAAGGTATGTAAAAAGTTAGATAAATATGTAGGAATATGCGGACAAGCACCATCAGACTATCCAGAAGTAGCTGAGTATTTAGTAAAGAGAGGGATAGATAGCATATCGCTAAATGCAGACTCTGTTATGAGTGCTAGAGATATGTTATCAAAGTTAAGTAATATAAAAAAGTAGTAGCTTCAACACCATAAGAGCAATTGAACCCTCTGATTAGCCTAGACGTTCACAACATCGCTAGCTTTCCTCATAGGCTAGGCACTCTTTCGAAACCCTAGCTGTAGCTAAGGCGAGAAAGAGTAACAACGCATAGGCAAAAGCTAGTGATACCCAAAGGGTGAAATGTGCAAACGTGATCTTGTACAAAATATTTAAGGCGTCTTAGAGCTACGGCTAGGAGTTATAAATCTTTTTCACAATCTTACATTTGCAAATTACATTGTGAATGTTTAGGTTATTCAGAGGGTTCAATTACCTATACTCTATATGGTGTTTAATCAAGAGAAGTCTACTGGATCCATATCTATCTCGACATCTCTTATTCCAAAGATAGAGTGCAGTATTTTTACTAAAAATACCTTACTTTTAGACCTTATAAGGATATTAAATCTCCACTTATTTGCTATTCTCTCTATTGGTGCAGTACCTGCTCCAACTATCTCTATCTCTTTATATACTCTTAATTGTTTCTCTATTTTGTTAGTTATATCATAAGCTTTTTGATAATCTCTATTAGATATTAAAACTCTCGCTAATGCCATATATGGAGGGTACATACCCTCTCTAAACTCTAACTCTTCAACTAAGAAATCTTCATAATCTTTTAAGTAAGGATTAAAGAAACCTGGCTGAGATGTCTGAATTAAGATAAGGGCATCTTTACTTCTCCCACTTCTTCCAGCTATTTGATGCATAAGCGATAATGTCCTCTCTTTAGACCTATAATCTCCCATAGCTGCTGTATAATCTAATCCTGTAATTACACTTAGAGTAATCTCTGGATAGTCATGCCCTTTACTAAGCATCTGTGTTCCAACTATAATATTAGACTCCCCTTCTTTTACTCGTAAAAGTGCTTTATTTAACTTATTTGCTGTTGTTATAGTATCTTTATCAAACTGCTCTACTCTAGCATCTTTAATCTCTTTAGATATTAACTCTACCACTTCAGATGTACCAACTCTTTGTGATGCTAAACTACCACTACCACAAATTTGGCATACTGTAGCTATCTTATCTGCATACATACAGTAGTGACACTGTAGTATTCGTTTTTTTCTATGAATACTCATACCTATAGAGCAGTATGGACATTTATGTGCTTGCCCACAACTTGTACAGACTAAATACTTAAAATTTGCTCTTGTAGGCACAAATATAAGAGCTTGCTCATCTTTTTTAATTCTATTTTCTATCTCTTTTAATATAGTAAAATCTATATCTTCGCCACTTATAAATCTAAACTCTTTACTTGCCTCTTTATAAGGCTTTTTAAGTCTAACTACTTTATACTTTTTAAAGCTGCTTACAAGAGGTGTAGCACTACCTAGAACAACTTTTATATCTAACTTTTTACCCATATATATAGCTAAATCTTTAGCATTATATCTTGGTCTAGAAAATGCCTTATAGCTATCATCATGCTCTTCATCTACAATAATAATATTTAAGTTTATAAGTGGTAAAAAGAGTGCACTTCTAGCACCAATCACTACTCTTATCTCTCCACTATATACTCTCTTTAATATATCTTCTCTTCGTTTTTTTGTTAACTTTGAGTGCCAAGAGACTACTAAACTTCCAAAATAGTCCTCTACCCTTTTTGTGATTTGAGGAGTAAGTGCTATCTCTGGCATTAAGACTATAGCAGCACCACCATTATTTAATGCCTTAGCAATTAATTTAATGTATATCTCTGTCTTTCCAGAGCCAGTTACACCAAATAGTAAAGATAGCTTCTCTTTCTCTATCTCTTTAAATGCATTCTCTTGAATATTTGTTAAAATTGGTAAATTGCTATACTCTTTTGAATCTAAATAGTTTGAATCTAAATTTGTAGGATAAAATAGCGCAATAGCCTCACCTAGTGAGCTAAAATAGTAGTTTTTAATAAAGTTTGCAATCTCTAGATGCTCTTTACTATATACAAGATCTTTAATCTCTAAAATATCTTCTGTAGTAAAACTAGGTTTCTCAACACTAACTAAAACTATCGCCTCTTTTATAGAGTTTTTTAGAGGTACCCTTACAACTCTTGCAATATCTATTTTTTCTTTATATGAATAAGTTAAAATAGGTACACTAGAGCCTATTAATGCTACCTCAAAAAAATACATTATCTCTCTAGTAATCTACACTTTGCATCAGGCGTACAATCTAATCTATTATTACTAAGTGTTATTGTAGCTGTACCACCTATAGCATTTGGAAATTTGTATAGATATGTATTAGGTCCTGTTCGCATCCAACAAGATCCATCAGCAGATGATTTGCAAGATAGTGGTGGATACTCTAAGACTCTAGAGTTATTACTATCTCCATCAAAATAGTCAAAAATAACACTATCATTTGAGTTTGTTGTTCCACCTAGATTACTAATCTGAGTATAATTACCCTCCATCATCCTTTTTTGTGCCTCTTGTGTTAAGGCACTTCTTAATGATGCTAAAGTATTTTTTGCCCTAGTAACCGATGCGTCATCTCTAGTTGCACTAAACTTAGGAATTGCAACAGCCATTAATATTCCAATGACTGCTACTACAAATACCATCTCTACTAATGTAAAAGCTTTTCTTAACATTATAACTCTACCTCGTATTAAATATTATAACATTATATCATACTTTTTAATCACGAACCCTGAAACTACTCATACCTATTCTATTCAATTTAAATGTAGTAAATAGTATAAACAATAGGAATAATGATGCATTTATTGGTGAAACCTCTGCTGATACAGTTTTGCAATTTCCTAAATTTGCCTTATTTTTATTGCATTCACAAAATATACCAGCATCAATACTCAACTCATGATCACCCTCTTTTATTGTTATAACTTGTGTAAATCCATCTTGACCTGCATTGCTGTCTTTACTACTATCTCCCTCTCCTTGAAGTGTAAATATATATGTTTTAGGTAGTTTGAATTTTACTTTATAGTTACCTGCTCTTAAATTACAGAAACTATATTTACCATCTTTATCTGTTTTAATAGTAGTTACTAAGTTTCCATTTAGATCATAAAGCTCTATCTCTATATCAATTACACCTGGCTCACCACTATCTTGCAGACCATTAACATTTTCATCTAACCACATAAATCCACCAAGACAAGATTTACTTGGAATATTTTGAATATAGATTATTTTAACAGTAGCTTTATTTGACTCTCCACCATTTTTATCCTCTACAGTATACTCTATTTGTGTAGGATTATTTGAAAAGCCTGCATCTGGTGTAAATGTAATTACTCCTGTTATTGGATTAACACTCCATCTACCCTCACCTGCTACTACTAACTCTGTTACTCTATTCCCATTACTATCTACAATATGAACTGTTCTAGGATCTATATCTCCATTTGGATCTACATCATTTTGTAGTACATCAACTGCTACTATTTTTCCTGCATCTGTTTTTATCTCATCATTATGTGCTACTGGTTTATCACTCGCAGCCTCTAGGTAATCTGGTACTCCATTTGCTGGATTTACATCACCTCTCTCATCTTTTGTTGGTATACCATCATTATCATCATCACTATCTTTATAATCTGGTACTCCATCTGAGTCTGTATCTTGTTTTACTGCTGGATTATTATCATATGCATCATCTACTCCATTATGGTTTGCATCTGTACCTGATGCTACTACATCTGGTTGTCCATCATGGTTTGCATCGTGACCCTCTGTTGAATCTGGTACTCCATCTCCATCTGAATCTGGATCTAGACTATCTGGTATTCCATCTGAGTCTGTATCTACTGTTCCATTACCCTCATCTGTATCTAGTATTCCATCATTATCATCATCTAAATCTTGACTATTTGGTACTCCATCTCCATCTGGGTC
>CAMZLH010000031.1 GCA_947311565.1 uncultured Nitratifractor sp. | reverse complement strand
CTTTTTAAAGAGTACGCCCTAGTTCTGTTAAATTAAATTTTTCTATTAGCCCAAGTACCTGCATCCAATGATTTAAAGATTTAATCATATTGATACCTAGCCCCAAAGTTTCAATTCCTTCTTCAGTGTTTGCGGGATTGAATATTTGATTGTTTTTGCTAAAAGTATTTAAGCCTTTTGTAATCCAGTCTATTTTGCATTCAAATTTATCATGTCCTGAAAATGATACTTTAAGTTTTTCATTTTTCATTTCTCACTCGCTTTAAACAAAGTTCCACCAACTTGTTTGCCATTTAGTAGAAACTCTTTTACAACGCTCAAATCGAATCCACTTGCTAAAAACATCTGTTTTCCTTTTTTCATTAGAAAATCTGCTGCTTTTAGTTTAGTTACTATGCCACCTGTTGCAAACTTATCGTTTGGTTGGCACTTTTGTTCTAACTCATTTTGGCTTAGGTTCTCAACTATATCTCTTGGTTTGGCATCAGTGTTAACTCTTGGGTCATCACTGTAGTAAGCATCTATATCACTTAAGATTATAAGTATATCGGCATTAAAATAGTAAGCTACATGGGCTGATAGTCTGTCGTTATCTCCAAATAGTAGCTCATCTGTTGCAGTAACATCATTTTCGTTTACTATTGGTAGTATATTGTGCTCTATTATAGCCTCGATAGCGCATTTTGCATGTTTTGTTCTTTTGCGAGAGTCTAAGTCGTCAGCAGTTAAAAGAACTTGAGAAGTTAAAATATTATACTTTTCAAACTCTTTTTGGTACTCTCTTAGAAGATATGGTTGCCCAACAGCTGCTAATGCTTGCTTTTGAGCAATATTGTCTCTATTTAGTTTAATTTGTGTATAACCAGCTGCAACTGCACCAGAGCTTACTAAGATCACCTCTTTATTATTAGTAAAAAGTTTAGCAATTAAATCTACAAGTGCTGCTAATCTCTTTTTTGCTAATGTTCCATTTTGGGTTAAGACATGTGAACCTACTTTAATAACAACTCTTTTCAACCCTAAGCCTCTTTATTCTCTTTTATTAAATCAAATAACATAAACTTTAAGGCATCAAGATTTACTCTAGCAACTGAAGATATTGGCAGTATAAAGGCAGGTTTAGAGCTATCTATACTCTCCCAATCTTCTATTTGTTGTAGATATATAGATTGTTCACTATCTAGCTTGTATTTACTACTTTTAGTTGACTCTAAATTTAAATCTTTAATAAACTGCTCTATAAGTTCATTTAAATCTTCGCTAGGGAGCGCATCTGTTTTTGTTATAGCTATTGCATAAGATTTACCACTAAGTTCATTAGAGTATTTATTTAACTCATCTTGAAGCTGCTCAAACTGATACTTCATCTCTCTATAGTTTGTTGCATCTATCATAAACAGAAGTGTTTTTGTTCTCTCTATATGCTTTAAAAACTCTAATCCAAGTCCTCTACCATCGCTAGCCCCTTCTATAATACCTGGGATATCAGCCATTAAAAACGACTCATACTCACTAATTTGCACAACCCCTAGTTTTGGTGTAAGCGTTGTAAATTCATAATTAGCTACCTCTGGTCTTGCATTTGATATAGATGAAATCAGAGTAGATTTACCAGTATTTGGAAACCCAACTAAGCCAACATCTGCAATAGATTTTAGCTCCAATCTTATATCTATTAACTCTCCTGGAAGTCCAGGTTGTGCATATGTAGGGCGCTGATTTGTTGGACCTTTAAAGTGAGTATTACCTAAACCACCTTTTCCACCTTTTAAAAACTCTACTATTGCTTTATCTTCTGTTAAATCTAAAAGTAACTCTCCACTCTCTTTGTCTATTACTTGTGTTCCTGGTGGTACTATTAGAGTTAAATCTTCTCCTTTTTTACCACTACGCTTTCTTCCCTCTCCTGGGCGACCATTTTTTGCTTTTAATACTCTTTTTCCACGATAGTAAGATAGTGTATCTGTATTGGTATCTACTTTAAAATATACAGAACCACCTCTACCACCATCTCCACCATCTGGTCCACCTTTGGTAATAAACTTTTCTGTATGAAACGAAACACAACCAGCTCCACCTTTTCCTGAGCTAACTGTAAGTTCTACTTTATCTATAAACATATATAAACCTTAAATAATTTTGCTAATTATATCTAAACTCATATTTCATATAGTTATTTTTTTTCTTTCTAAGAGAATATGTGGGTATAATTATATACACCAAAGTACCAGCTAGTGGTGTTTAGAATATAAATAGAGGATAAAATATGCATAATATCGAAAAGACTATAGACCATATAGGTTCTAAAATTAAATACTATAGGGTTCTTAATAAAGTATCATTAACCAAATTAGCCACAGAGGCTAATATATCTAAATCGACTCTATTTGGTTTAGAAGAGGGTAAATCTAACCCTACTATTTCAACATTAATTAATATCTCTAACACTCTCAATATTGAGCTAAATGAACTAATTGGAGCTAATCAAGATGAAGAAGGTTATGCAAACTTAACACTAATATCTACACCAGATAGTGGAGAGTATAAAGTTTATAAATTGTCTCTTACTCCAAATGAGCTATTTAAATTTGATAATTATACACATAAAATGTATATAGAGATTTTAGAAGGTAGTATAAAACTTATAGATAAATCTATATCTTTATATTGTGGCGATAGTATAGATATTGATTACAATAAATACTTTAAAGCTTACGGAAAAGGTGCAATAGTACTACTTAAAATGTATAGAGTAAAAGATAGTTACTATATAAAAGAGGATATATTTATAAAAAAAGGTTCCAAAAAGAGTTTAGAGAATGTATGTGCAAATGCATATAAGAGCTCTATGTCTAGAGTTATATTTAGATCAACTGTGCCTATTGAACTAGAAGGGAGAAGAAAATATATTAACTATATTGAGTTACTTAAAAATAATAAAGAGAGTCACTACTATATATTCTCAAGATATATAGGAGTTTTAGGTGGAGTAACAACTGTACTAAATATCTTAAATAGTAGCCTATCTAGTAGATATGAGAAGTTGAAGATATTTTTAGATATTAGTACCAATAATCACACAATAAGCAAGCACGACTCTAGTTTAATAGCAACTACTCTAACTAATGAGATAAAAGATATTATTCTATCTAGTGCAAAAGATAGGTATCCAAATATTATAATAGTTAACTCACTGCAAGATATGATAAATATTGATATACCAAAAGAGAGTTATATTATATATATAGATGATCTAATCAATAGATATAATAACTCTGCAAAAGAGTTGTCCCTAAAGTATTGGCTATATAGAGTTTTTGAAGAGCTACATATTCTAAAAGATAGAGAACTAGATAGTTTTGAATTAAAAGTTTACTCTATACTATTATCTAATCTTCCAAAAGCACTATATTTTGCTAATTGTGGGTATAGTGATCTATCTATATATATACTAAAAGAGCTATCAAAGCAACTAATTACATTAGATTTAAATAGTGCAAATTCACAAATAATTAATAGATTTATATCTATTAATGAACATATAGATATATTAATAGATGATTTAAATTCAGCTAACAGTTTAAATACTTTATCAAATGTTGAGTCTCTCGTAAAAGATTTAAATCTCACAATAGAGGTTAAAGAACTTCTCTCCCCAGTTGTTGATATAGGTGGGCTATATTGCTATATATTTAAGAGCTAGTTACTCTATTAAACTTCTTGTATAACTCAATAAATAAATATATCATTTATTGAGAATCATCTTTAATTAACTATCCTCTTAACTTAGCTAAGGCTAAGATTTCGAGTCTATATGCTAGTAAGGTAATATACAAGAACTCTATTTTTTAAACTTAAACTCTCTATTTTTAAGTTCTACTTTTAATTTTGTAGCTATATCTCCTTGAAACTCAAGTGAGCTATCTTTTATAGTACCACCACATCCTAAAGATTTTTTTAAATCTTTTAATAGAGATTTTAGTTCATCTTTTTGAATAAAAAACTCTTTAACAATAGTTACTACTTTACCTCGTCTTCTCTCTTTTTGAGTTACTAGTTGATGTTTGTTGGGTAGTTTTAACTCTATAGTTTTAGATTTTGTTTGTTTATCTTTATTATCACTACTCCAGCCATCTTCAAAGTTTGCTCCCATTTCAAAAATATTTTTTCTCATTAGATTGCCTTGTAAATTATCTCTTGCTTTGTTTTACTCTCTATTATCTCTTTTATCTCTAGTTCGGCTATTGGCATTGCTATAAACTCTTTAATTGATTTTATATTATTAATTGCACAGTATCTAAGAACTAAACCTCTATATGCTTTTGCCCAGTGACTTACAACTTTTCCATTTTTAAGAAACTTAAGTGTTGTATAGAAACTATCTGGTTTATATAATTTATTATAATAAGCAGCCCTAATATCTAATATATCATGCCCAGTTAACTCTTTATCTAACGGCTCTTTAAGTAGCTCTTTATATATTTTTTCAGGTTTTACATTACCTAGTGCTTCACCCTGCTTTAGTTTATAGTTAGGAATTAAATCACTTGGTTTAACTACTCCATATAAGTTAGAGAATATATATAGATTACTATTTAGATACTCCTTCTCTTTTAACTCTAAGCTATTATACTCTAAGTAATCAAAAGCGACACCTGTATACCTGCTTATAGCCTCTTTTGCTAACATCTCTTTATATTTTTTTTTCTGTGAAACAATATCTTTCTCTTTTTTTAGACCAAAAACTTTAGCTAATAGTTCTATATTATCTCTATTCATTAACTCTTCATATGCACTAATTACCAACTCTCTATCGAGCCTTACAGAGAGATTATCACAATTAAATATAGACTCTCCACCCTCGCTTTTTGTCTCACTAGGGGCTAGTAGTATCTTCATATTTTTGCCTCAATATCAGCATTTGACAAAAGTTCTGGATTTTGATTCTTTAAATCTATAGCTTCTGATTGGCTACTAAATGGACCAATCTCTATATTTCCATTTTCATTAAGCGAAGCATTTAAACCACTTAACTCTAATTTTGTAAGTAAAGAAGATTGCTGACCTCTACTATATAAAACTATATAATAAGAGCCTCTACCATCTTTTAGAGCTGAGTTTGAGTTATCTATAAAAGGGTTGGTAGCTCCTCTTGTATGAGTATTCTCTACTACTAAATTATCTTCTACTTCTTGCCTATTAATTGTAGTTTTTCTACTATTAAATGTAGGTGTAGATGGTTTAAATGCTTTGTATCCTTCAAAATTATAGTATCTTCTCGCACCAATATAGTGGTTAGCATAGTAGGATTTATTTAGAGAACTTACTACTACTCTTCTTTTAGAACTACTTGCATGTTGAAACTTATCATTACCTAAATATATTCCTACATGTGTTGCAATGCCTGGTCTTCGCCTAGATGTAGCAAAAAAAACTAAATCACCCTTTTGTAGCTCATCTCTAGATATTGGCACTCCACTATTAAATTGATCATTTGCTACTCTTGGAATCTCAACACCCATGCTTCCAAATGAGTAGTATGTAAGCCCAGAGCAGTCATAACGCCCATCATTCTCAGCACCCCAAACATATGGGTGCCCCATAGTTTCGTACTTTAATCTATCTAATGCTCTTTGGCTTGGTTTAAAGCGAACTTTTGGTTTATGTATAGAGTAGTCTATCTTTTTTGTGCTACACCCTGTAATTAATAGGAGTAGAGCGGATATAATTGCTATCTTAATCATTTAACATATCATTCATTCTTTTTGTATCTTTATCTTCATTTGGATCTTTTATAGGTTTTCTCATTTCGTGAATCAAAGACCAAATTAGGGTTACTGCAATTAGTGCAATTGCAAGGTGAAGAACGTAGTTTCGAGGGTCTAGTAGTAAATCTAATGTCGAACTCAAATTGACTCCTTATATTATTAACATCGCATCACCATAACTATAAAAGCGATACTCTTTTTCAATCGCCTCATTATACAACTTTAAAGTTTTATCTCTGCCTAAAAAGGCACTTACAAGCATAATTAGTGTGCTTTTTGGTAGATGAAAATTAGTTAATAGATAATCTACTCTAATAGGCTTATTGAGTGGATTCAAAAATAGATCACACTCTCCAGTAGATACTTTTTCTCTTGCATAATACTCTATAGTTCTTGTACTAGTTGTTCCAACTGCTAATATCTTACTACCACTATTTATAGTATCTTCTGCATCTTTTGGTATATTATAAACTTCTGAGTGCATAGGGTGGCTTAGTATATCTTCGCTATCTACAGGTTTAAATGTACCAGCACCAACATGAAGCGTTAAGTAGCTTGTCTTATACCTTTTTCTTAATCTCTCTAAAAGTTCTGGTGTAAAATGTAAAGATGCGGTAGGTGCTGCGACTGAACCTTCATGTTTAGCAAATAGTGTTTGGTAATCTACCTCATCAGACTCTCTATCTTCTCTATTCATATATGGTGGTAGAGGAATATGCCCAATATCTTCTAATATAGCTACTAGCATAATAAAATCTATACTAATACCTCTGATATAAAAAGTCACAACTCTGCTACCATCGCTATTTAAGCTATGAACAACTGCACTTAAACCATTTTCAAACTCTAAAATAGTATCTACTTTTACTCGACCTTTTATCATAACAAGATATCTATTATTAGTAAGTGGCTTAACAACTAAAACCTCTACAGCTCCCCCACTACTCTTTTTTCCAAACACTCTAGCCTTTATAACCTTAGTATCGTTAAGAAATATAGATGTATCTTCTGGAATATAGTTTAATAACTCTTTAAATGTTGTATGAGTAGTAGCATTACTTGCTCTATTATAGACAAGTAATTTTGCACTATCTGCTGGATATAGAGGAGAGGTAGCAATTAACTTATTTGGCAAAGAGTAGTCATAAGAGCTAGTCTTTCTATCTATACTATTTTCTATACTTCTTCCCATATTACTCATTATCTAACTGTTTTTGTTCATTTAAATTATTAGACTCATTTGGCTCATCTTCATCTATATCGTTATCCTCTTTATATGGATTAATTATTTTAGCAACAATAATAGATACCCCATAAAGAATAATTAAAGGTAGAGCCATCAGCAACTGAGTTATAACATCTGGTGGCGTTAAAAGTGCAGCTACGATAAAGATTAAAACTATCGCATATTTAAAAAAACTTATTAAAGTTTTTTCCGTTACTAAGCCTAAAAATGCTAAGAAATATACTATCATTGGTAACTCAAATGCTAACCCAAAACCAAATAAAATCTTTGCAAAAAAGCCAATATAGTCTTCGATATTGATAAGTGGAGTATAAAGAAATGCCCCAAAGGTAACTAAAAACTGAAAACCAAATGGTGTAACAACATAGTATGCAAACATCACACCAATAGCAAACATAATAGTAACACCAACTAAAAATGGTACTGCCATCTTCTTCTCATTATCATAAAGACCAGGTGCAACAAAAAGCCAACCTTGCCAAAGTATAATAGGTAGGGCTAAAAATATACTAGCATACAAAGAGACTTTAAGTGCAACAACAAAAACACCACCAAGTTGATGAGTTGTTATACTACCCCAAAATACTCCATCACTATTTTTTTCTTCATTTATTTTCGCTAACTCTTTTGTATATATTGCTAAATCTTTTAAACTATTAGCAATAGCAATTTCAGTTTTTGTTGACTCTGGGCTGTTTATAATTAAATCTGAATTTTTTATAGCTTTATCTACTAAAGATATAGGCTTTTTAGTTTTATCTATTGCAGGAAGAGTTTTTTTAGTAATATTACCTTTAGAACCATTTCCATCTACACTCCACTCTCCCTCTTTACTCTTTTTAACAACTTTTCCAGCTTCGGTAAGTGCTTTATCTAATGGGCTTGTAACCCAATGAAGAATTGGTTGATAAAATATAAAAGATAGTACAAATCCTGCAATTAATGCAACAACAGATATAAAGATTCTATTTCTTAGCTCTACTAAGTGTGGTTTAATATCTGAAAACACTACTTGTCCCCTTTTAAATGTTTAAAAACAACAGTATCTGACTCGCTAGAGGCGATATCACTTTTAGATTCACTCTCTTTCTCCTCACTATTGCTATTTTTAACTACCTCATCAACTTTTTTACTCTTATCATTTAAAGATTTAAAATCACTCTCTGCCTCTTCAAATAGGTCATCAAATAGTTTATCATCATTAATATCAGTTGGTCTATAGCTATCTTCAATCTTTGTACTCTTATTTATCTGCTGCATATCTTCATTAGCTATATTCTTAAATGCAGTTAATTCACTTTTAGCACTCTCTAGCTCTTGTTTATAAGATAGAGCCTCTTGACGTAGCTCATCTACATTTAGCTCTTGGCTAATTGTAGCTTTTGTATCATCTAGTGCTCTTTTAACTTTACCAAATGTTCTAGCAATCTGCTTCATTGTATCTGGTAATTTATCGGGTCCAATAAAGAGTAGTGCTACTACTGCTATTAATAATATTTCTGTAAATCCAAATCCAAACATATAACACCTAACTATTTTTTGTAGCTATTCTATCTAATTTTCTATAATAAACAGCGCTAACTCATCACTTAAAAATAACTCTTTATTGTAAAAGGTACCATTTCGCAACTCTAATTTTCCCTCTTTAGCTAAAAAACTAGCTCTATCCAACATACTATTATCTAATATATGACTATCTACTCCAACTATCGAGCGAAGCCCTAGTAATATTTTTTCAGTTAAAATATTACTACTATTTAAACTTTCGTAACTTTTATATGTAGGCTCTGCTATAAATTTTTCTATATTTGTATGTTGTTTATATCTCTTTTTATCTCTATACCCAACTGCACCAGCACCGATACCCAAATACTCTTTATGTTGCCAATAGCCCAAATTATGTTTACTTTGGTAGATTCCGTAATTAGATACTTCATACTGTTTAAAACCTCTCTTCTCTACCTCTTTTCGTAAAAGAAAGCCTAAGTTTTCATCATTTAATTTTACCTCTTCTCTTTTACTAAATTCTGTTGCCTTATCTATGGTTAGCTCATAGCTTGATATATGATTAATCGGTAGTTTAAAGGCTTGCTCTAAATCAGATACTATTAACTCTTGTGTATCGCTATATAGGTCATAAATTATATCTAATGATATATTTTTAAATCCAATAGAGTAGGCATTGCTAATAGCATCTATTGCATCTTTAGATGAGTGTGCTCTATTTAACAATTTTAGCTTCTCTTCATTAAAGCTTTGCACACCAAAGCTTAATCTATTTACACCCAAATCTAACATACCCTTAAGCCACTGCTTTGTTGCAGAGTTAGGGTTAGCTTCGCAGGTTATCTCAATTTTTTCTTTAACTAAAGGCTCTAATAGCTTAAATATTGGCTCATATAGTTTAGGTTCTACTGTAGATGGAGTTCCTCCACCAATAAAGATTGTATCTATCTCTTTAATATCTACTAACTCTTCTCTTAATGATATAGCAAGAGCTTGCATATAGCTACTTTTAAAGTGTAGCATATTAGTATATGAATTAAAGCTACAGTAGTAACACTTTGAGTCACAAAAAGGTATATGAATATATATTTGCATTGTAATGTACTTATAATAGGAATTTTGATAGAATTTTACCAGAAATTTATAATTTATTACTTTAGGGGCTTAAGATGAATCAAAATAGAAAGTATCGCCCCAATGTTGCAGCTGTTATACTATCGCCTAACTACCCAAATGAGGTAAAATATTTTCTAGGCAAACGAAAAGGAGTTAGAAGGGCTTGGCAATTTCCACAAGGTGGAATAGATGGAGACGAAACACCAACAGAGGCACTTTTACGTGAGTTAGAAGAGGAGATAGGTACAAGAAATGTAGATATAATCGCAGAGTATCCAGAGTGGATAAGCTACGAGTTTCCAAGCAGTAAAAGCGATACTATATACCCATTTATAGGGCAGACACAGAAGTACTTTTTAGTTAAACTAAAAGAGGAGGCAGATATAGCTTTAGATAGCTATATTAAACCAGAGTTCGAAGAGTTTACATTTGTAAGCGAAAGTGAGCTCTTTAAAAAGGCTCTATATATGAAGAGAAGAGCCTATAGGCGAGTGATAGACTACTTTAAGAAGGAAGGTAAAATTATATGTTAGTTGTCCAAAAGTATGGTGGCACAAGTGTTGGTGGATTAGAGAGAATAGAAAATGTTGCTAAAAGAGTTGCTAAATCTAGAGAAGAAGGTAGTGATTTGGTAATTGTTGTATCAGCAATGAGTGGAGAGACAAACAAACTTATTGATTATGCAAACTACTTCTCTAAAAATCCAAGTAAGCGAGAAATGGATATACTCTTAAGCTCTGGAGAGAGAGTAACAGCAGCACTTTTAGCAATTGCTCTTCAAGAGATGGGGCATAGTGCAGTAGCATTAACTGGGCGTCAAGCTGGAATAAGAACAGACAAGTCTCATACCTATGCAAGAATAGAGACAATAAATACAGATAGATTAAATAGTGAAATATCTAATGGAAATATTGTAATTGTTGCAGGTTTTCAAGGTATTAATGAAAAAGGTGAGGTTACAACACTTGGCCGTGGAGGTAGTGACTTGAGTGCAGTTGCACTTGCAGGAGCACTTAAAGCTGATGCTTGCGAAATATATAGTGATGTAGATGGAATATATACTACCGATCCTAGAATTGAACCAAAAGCTAAAAAGTTAGATTTTATCTCTTACGAAGAGATGTTGGAACTTGCTAGTTTAGGAGCAAAAGTTTTACAAAATCGTTCTGTAGAGCTTGCAAAAAAAATGGGTGTAAAGATAGTTGCGAAGAGTAGTTTTAGTGAAAATGATGGAACAGTAATAGCAGAGAGTAAAGGAGAAAATATGGAAGAGGTTTTAGTTAGTGGTATCGCATTAGATAAGAATCAAGCAAGAGTATCTCTAAGAGGTGTAACAGATAGACCAGGAATTGCAGCAGAGATTTTTAGTAAGTTAGCAGACAAAAGTATTAATATAGATATGATTATTCAAAATGCAAGCGAAAATGGTACAACAAATTTAGGCTTTACAGTACCTCAAAACGAGATAGAGAGCGCAAAAGAGGTTATGGAGAGTTTTGACCACGACTTGGAGAGTGCAGACTACGATGAGAGCGTAGCAAAAGTATCTATTGTTGGTGTTGGTATGAAGAGCCACAGTGGCGTAGCGGCAACAGCATTTAGTGCTTTAGCTAAAAATGGTATAAATATTGAAATGATCTCTACAAGCGAGATAAAAGTATCTATGATCATAGATGAAAAATTTGCAGAACTTGCAGTAAGAGTACTGCATGAAGTTTACGAGTTAGATAAGTAATGGATTTTAACGACTGGATATTAGAGTCAATTAGAGAAGAGGGCTCTAGCTTTAGTTGGATGGAAGAGCACAGATTTAACTGGATTCCACAAGTTAAAAATGCTATAACTCATATTTTAGAAGGTTATAGTGTAATAGTTGTTACAGATAGAGAGTTCAAGTGGTTTGGAGACTACATAGTAGATAGAGTAAACCAGCTACAAAAGAGCAGACCTTTTATCTCTGTATATAATATTGATGGTGTTTTCCCTGCCTCTTATAACTTAAATGACTCTTCTCAACTAGATGCTCTTTATGATATGTTTGATATATCATTTTCTAATGGGTATCTATTTTGGTATATTGGTTGTGGAGAGCATAAACACTATGAGTATATTGAGCAGAGCCAAAATAGTATTATATGGCGCTTAAACCATGAAACTGAGGCTCTCTTTAGTTTAAATAGATCTGATAAATTGATAGATATTAAACTTATACAGTCATTTACACTTTTTGATAAAGCCTTGGATGCATCTCTAATTGGAGAGATAGATCTTTGAAACTAGAGCCAATATCTCAAATAGTAATTAGCGATAACTACAACGCCGTAGTAGATGCAATAAGAGATAGTGCACCTCAAGATAGTAGATTTGAACTATTTATAAAAGATGATAGCAACTTTTTAGTTAGCGATGCAAATGATGTAATAGCAAAGGCACATCTATCATCTAAAGAGAAGGTATTTATTTTTATCGGGGCTCAGACATTTTCAGATATTGTACAAAATAGGTTACTTAAAATTATAGAAGAGCCTCCAAGAAATCAAGAGTTTATAATTATTACACCGCTAAAGTCGGCACTCTTACCAACTATAAAATCTAGACTTACAATTACAACTATAAAAGAGAAAAAAGAGAGATTAGAGCTAGATTTAGATTTTAATAACTTAACACTAAATAGTGTCTATAGTTTTGCACAAGCACAAAAACGAGTAAAACCAAAAGAGGCCATAGATATTTTAGAGCAAATAGCTATAGATGCAATTGCATCTAATAGATTCAACATAGACTCATCTACATTAAAACTTTTTAAAAACTCTAGAGAGGTATTAGAGTTTGGTTCATCTGCAGATTTTATCTTAACTGCAACACTTTTAAAACTATTAGCTAAGAGAGTAAAATAATATAGGAGATAGAGTTGAGAATTTATGAGATTTCGAAACCAAACAATACAAAAGATTTTTTAAAAAAGCTTGGAGTTGCTGATGGAGGTATATCTATTATTTCTAAGAAAATGGAACTTTTATATATCAAAATAGAAAATCTTAAAACACCTGCTGTAAATATATTAAAACAAGATGCCCTAAGTATAGGTGCAGAGTTAGCAGTTCCTAGTGGTGTTATACTTTGTGAAAAAGAGTTTTATGACTGCTTACTAATTGGAACAAAAAGAGAGCTAGAGCACCTATCTAAAAAAGAGAAAGCACAACCTTTTGGATTAAAGAGCGTTGCAAAAGTATTAGAAGAGCTACTACATAAAAAGAGTTTTCCTATTAAGATAATGGGCGTTTTAAACCTAAATAACGATAGCTTCTTTAGTGGTAGCAGATTTAGCCAAGAAGATGCAATTCAGCAGATCAATATTATGGTAGAAGATGGAGCAGAAATTATAGATATAGGTGCACAATCATCAAGACCAGGCTCTATCTCAGTTACTGAAGATGAAGAGCTTAAAAGAGTAGTCAACCTTTTAGATACTATTAGAGATAAAGAGTTGTATAAAAAAGTTATCTTTAGTATAGATAGTTACTCACCAATGGTTATAGAGTATGCATTAAAGTGTGGCTTTAGTTTAATTAATGATATTACAGGTGCAAATAATAGTGCTATTATAGAGTTAGCTACTAAATATAATGCAAAGCTCTGTATTATGCATATGCAAGGTCTACCTAAAAATATGCAAGATAATCCAACTTATAACTCTGTAATAGAGGATGTAGATAACTTTTTTAGAGAGCAGATTGAAAAGTGTGAAACGCTAGGATTAAGTAGAGATAATATTATCCTCGATGTAGGTATCGGTTTTGGTAAAAGTTTAGAGCACAACTTAGAACTACTTAAAAACCACTCACACTTTATGCATTTTGGGTGTCAACTTTTAATAGGTGCAAGTAGAAAATCTTTAATTGATGCAATTGTTCCTACAAGCGTAGAAAATAGGTTAGCAGGCACTTTAGCTATACATTTAAAAGCCATAGAGAGAGGTGCCACTATAGTTAGATGTCACGATGTTATTGAGCACATTCAAGCTATAAAAGTGTGGGAGAAATTAATATAGTATTAAGCAATAATTAGCGATAATCTTATATGTTTAAAAAGATACTAAATTTACTATTTTTTATTACAATTATTAGTGTTATTTTAATCTTAACCATAGATGCATCTATTAGAGATAGCTCTAAAGATAAACTTTATTTTAGTGCAAAAAATATACCAGCAAAAAAGGTTGGTTTACTACTTGGAACTGCAAAGTATATCAGAAGAGGAAAGATAAACTACTTCTATAAATATAGAATAGATGCTGCAGTTGAGCTATATAAAAGAGGAAAGATAAAAGCTATATTAGTATCTGGAGACAATGCAACAAAGTACTATAATGAGCCAAAAAGTATGAGACTAGATTTAATAAAGAGAGGTGTCCCTAAGAGCAAAATATATCTAGATTTTGCAGGCTTTAGAACACTTGATTCTGTAAAAAGGGCCAAAGAGGTATTTGGATTAGATAACTATATAATAATATCTCAAAAATTCCACTTAGAAAGAGCACTATATTTATCACAACAGAGTGGTGTTAATGCAATAGGCTTTGTTGCAAAAGATATACCAAATACTAAAGCAGCTATTAGAATGCAACTTAGAGAGTACCTAGCAAGATCAAAAGCATTTTTAGATATATATATACTACATACAATGCCAAAGTTTTTTGGTAAATTTGAAAAAATAGAGATAAAAGAGAACTTATATGATTAAAGATTTTAACAAATATAAAGAGGCTGTAGATAGAGTAAAAAAGTGGGCAAAAGCATACTATGTTGATGACAACCCAATTGCAACTGATGAAGAGTATGATAAGCTTTACCATAATGTTTTAGCGTATGAGAGAGAACATAAAAGTGAGATTATATTTGACTCGCCAACACAAAGAGTTGGTGGCATTGTTAGAGATGAATTTTCAAAAGCAAAGCATATAAAAAGAATGTGGAGTATGGAAGATGTTTTTAATAATAGAGAACTAGAAGAGTGGACAAATAGAGTCGATAAAAATGTAGGAGATGTTAACTTATTTTGCGAACCAAAATTTGATGGTGCTAGTATGAATTTATTATACGAAAATGGTAAGCTGATTCGTGCAATAACAAGAGGAGATGGAGTTATTGGTGAAGATGTAACTGAAAATGTAAAGACTATTCGCTCAATTCCACTTACAATTGACCATAAAGAGGAAATAGAAATTAGAGGTGAGGTTGTAATTAGAAAAAATGACTTTGAAGAGATAAATAAAGAGAGAGTAAAGAGTGGTGATACAGTTTTTGCAAACCCTAGAAATGCAGCTGCTGGTAGCTTAAGACAGTTAGATAGCTCAGTCACTGCAAAAAGACGCCTTATATTCTATCCTTGGGGACTCGGAGAGAATAATTTAGATTATAATTTACTATCTCAAAAAATGGAATATATATATAATTTAGGTTTTCTAAAGCCTCCATACTCAAAAAGATGTATAGATATAAAAGAGATAGAAGAGTTTTATGAGTTTTTAAATCAAAAAAGAGATGAGATATCAGTAATGATGGATGGAATGGTTGTAAAGGTTGATGAAACTGATAAACAAGAGCAGTTAGGCTACACAGTTAAGTACCCTAAATGGATGTGTGCTTATAAGTTTCCAGCTATGGAAAAGGTTACACAAGTTTTAGATGTAACTATTCAAGTTGGTAGAACAGGTGTTCTAACACCTGTTGCCGAGGTAGAGCCTGTAAACCTAGATGGTGCAGTAGTATCAAGAGCCACTTTACACAACTACGATGAGATAGATAGAAAAGGGCTAATGTTAAATGACTCTGTAATAATAATTCGTTCTGGAGATGTTATACCAAAAATAACAAAAGTTCTTACAGATAGAAGAGATGGGAGAGAAAAAGAGATAAGCCGCCCTACTCACTGCCCAGAGTGTAAAAGTTTAGTTTTAGACGAAGGTACACTAATTAAATGTCAAAACCTAGAGTGCCCTGCAAGGGTTATAAACTCTATAATACATTTTGCAAAAAAAGGATCTATGAATATAGATGGATTAGGTTCAAAGATAGTAGAGCAGCTAGTAAATGAAGATATAATTAAGAATGTATTAGATCTCTATAAGCTAGAAGCTGATGAGTTAAAGAGCTTGGATGGTTTTAAAGAGAAAAAGATAAATAACTTACTAAATGCAATATCTGCAAGCAAAAACAGCCCACTAGAGAGATTAATAAATGCTCTAGGAGTTGAGCATATTGGAGAAGTTGCAAGTCGTTCAATTGCTCAAAAATTTGGTTTAGAGTTGATAAATATAACAAAAGAGAAACTTACCGAGATAGATGGAATTGGCGAAGAGATGGCCGCTTCATATATAGAGTTTATAGATGTTAATAGAGATTTAGTTACTAAAATAATAGAGATAATAGAACCGGTAGTTACAAAACAGAGTGAAGCAAAAGATAACCACTTTAAAGGTAAAACTGTAGTCTTAACAGGTACAATGAGCCAATCAAGAGGTGAGATAAAAAAAGAGTTAGAGTCTTTAGGTGCAAAGGTTACAAATTCGGTTAGTAAAAAAACAGACTTTGTAATATATGGCGAAGAGGCAGGAAGCAAACTAACAAAAGCTCAAAGCCTTGGTGTAACAACACTAACATATGAAGAGATGAGGGAGTTAATTTAACTTTTATAGTCAATATTAAAGTTAAATTATAGGTTTGTTCTCCATTTTTTTAAGAAACTTTTTGTTTTTACTAAGCTCTCTAAGGAGAGTACTATCTACTTTGAAAATCTCTAAATAATCATCACTTACAGATTCATTAGATGCAAGGTTTATGTTTAGCTCTCTCTTATCCATTTGGCAGAGTTTGTCTAAAATATCTGTTGGGGTATTTGGGTTTGAAGCCAAATTTAGTGTAATCTCCCAACTATCTAAACTAAAAAAGTTAGCAAGTAACTCTTTTGGGGTGTTTTTGTTACTTGAAAGTGGCGTTGCAATTTTCTCTTTATGTTGATTATATAGGCTTTGTAGTTGCTCTTTGTTTAAAACACTATTTCTTGCCAAAATAAAATCAATATCCTCTTTTTTAAATATTATATGATCTACAATATCGCTAATAGTTGAATTTGTAGCTAGGTATATTAAATCTTTTGATTCAATTAAATTTAATCTCTCTTTTGTAATCTTTTGGTTTAGTAAAAGCTCTTGTTTTACTTTGCTCTTTAAAAGTATTTTAAATATTATATCATCTAAATTACTATTTTTTGTCAAATTAATTTTAGCTTGTGTTGTGGATCTGTTTAAAATAGCCTCTTGTTCACTTAGCTTAATTTTGCTATTTAGTGCTAAAAGTGAATCTATTCTACTATCTCTTAGGCTCAGTAAAAATTTAACTGTATTATCGTTTATATTTGGGTTTGTGGCTATAAACTCTTTTAGCTCTCTTGGTTTCCACTCCTCTTTACCTCTACTTCTAACTTCGTATTTTGGGAACTTAAGCATTGCTTCTAATATATCTTCATCATGCGATGTTAAAGCAATCTCAAACAAAGATGCAGGTGAGTGGACAATTTCGTTGTGGTTTACACTATTCCCTCTTTGTAAAAACCTCTTTATAAAACTTATTGTTACATCACGATTCTCATCTGTATCAAAAAGCCCCTCTTCGCCCCAGTTGTATAGCTTAAAGAGTTTTATATAAAGCTTGTTATCCAAAGAGCTTAAGCTTAAAAGTCTCTTTACTCTGTTTGTATCTTTTCTTAGCTTAATACTCATAAGCAAAGAGTTAGGATTTAAGTTGGCTATATAGTAAGCTTCAAACTCATCTAACTTTATATCTTTTACACCATGGTTATAAAGCTCATAAGAGAGCTCCTCTTCGTAAGGGTTAAGCAAAGAGCTTAATACTACAAAGGCATAATCTCTGCCCTCTTCATACTCTTGGCAAAAATTCAGCCCTTTTTTTTCTAAAAAAACTTTTATCTCTTTTGGCGTTAAAGAGATTAATTTACCAAGAAAGAGGATATTTTTAGAGTTGCTTATTTTTAAAATATCTTCTATTTTACTCAAAGTTATCCTATTATAGAGTATGCTGAAGCAAAGAGTACAATATTAGCAAAGCCTCTTTTTACAACAAAACCAATTTGATTACCTATTTGACAGCTTGTACACTGCTTATATTTTTTGGCTTCATACTGGGCATATATAAAAAATCCAACAAGCAACACCCAAACTGCAACAAAAGCAAATTTATCATAACTATACCAACTGCCAAGAGTCTCTTTAGATACTCCAAAAAGTGGCAGAAGCAAAGAGATAAACATAAAGAAAAGAAGCTTATCAGCTACTGATATAAAGTAATCTTTTTTACTATTAGTTGGACATGTGCTATCTAAAAAAGATGGCATTTCACATTTTCCTGCAAGTGATGCTACTACTTTATCTCTATACTCTGGTTTTAAGCGGTCTAAAATAGTTGTATTAAATAGGTAATCTAATGTTCTTAAAAAATTACTTGCCAACTCTTTATTATCAATCTTAAAGCTTTGCATATCTCCATTTTCATCATCATAAACAAGAGATAACTCCTGATATCTGCTAATCTCTATCTCTCTATTAAAGAGATATGGTGTTTTCTCTTTAGATATAAAAGACTCTTTTTGTGTTATTACTCTTGGGTTTGCAAAGACTTTATAGTTATCTTCTATTTTTAAAACCATAAGTTGGTATCCATAGCCTATCTCTACGGCACTAAGAGAATCTAGATTATGTTCTTTCATAGTATCTATAATATCTTCTTTCATTTGAGTAAAGCCATCTTTAAAGCTTCTTACGGGACCTGCATTTATATTTATACTCTCATCTGGATATTTTTTTAACGGTAAAACCATATTAAAGCCCTTATAAAATATTTTTTAAAAATAATGGTATTAGTTTTGAAAAATATTTTGGGGTGTATAGTAAATTTGTGGGAAAACCCACAAATAAAAGGTTAGTGACTCTTTTGAACAACTATAATCATCTTAACATTAATGATTATAAATCTAATAAATTGAAAAATTACACAATTTCTTAAAAATCTTGCAAATTTACCTGGAATCATTGTTAGGCTGAATTGCTCTTTTGTAAAGTTTAACTCTTCCTCTTTTGCTTTTGTATCTGCCATATTTTCTCCTTTAAATCTTTTTTATTGCTTTAGCTAAAACCCGATTACTCAGGAATTAGAGTCCAACCTGGCTTAAGTTTTGCTTTATAGATAAATAGGTGGTGCAGGATATGTTTAATCCAGTGTCCTGCAAGACCTATCTCTCCAAATGTATAGTCTGTATCTCTACCAGTTCCTGGATACTTTTCGAAATCTGGAACAACAGGGTAAACTGTCATAGCTGCTGCTTGACCATCAAAGATACCTTTACCAGCACTTGCAACACAAGCTGCACCCATCTCTGCCATTGAAGCTTCGTGAAGTTTCGCATTATCACCATGCTTAATTAAATCTACCACTGAATGTGCAACTGCTTTACCGATAATACCAGATGGCATACCAGTTCTTGGAGGAGTTGGGTTAATTGGAGTTCCATTAACAGATTTCATTGGTTTAGAAATAATATGTGGTGGTGCAAATGCAATACCTGCAGCAAACATATTACTGTAATCTGGGTTTTGGTAAGTTCTTGGCCAATCAGCTGCTTTCCACTCTTCGTAAGGTTTTGGATTGTAATCACCATCAACTTTCATAAATCCAGCAGGGTTAAATACTTTAGAAGTAATATCCTCTCCAGCTTTATCGTAAGCTTTTAATCCAACACCACTAAATGGTGGAATTAACATTGCAAAGTCAAACTCTTCTTCGCCCATAGTTCCATCAAGTAATTCATAGTGAACTTTACCCTCTTCAACTTTATTAACATGAGCACCAATAATCCAAGGAACATTTCTCTCTGAATATAGAGACTCTGCAAATAGTTTAGAGCTAACTACATATCCACCAACTTTCATATGTAATCCACCCATACCAAAGTCACCAAGGAATGATTCGTTTGAAATCCACTTGATATCGATATTATCTCTTACACCTGCTTTTTTAGCTTCGTGCTCAATATTAAAGATATACTCAAATGCTGCACCTTGACATGTACACATACCATGCCCTGTTCCTACAAGAATCTTTTGTCTATCTCCAGATTTTGCTTTTTCAAAAATATTCATCAACTCACTATGAGCATGAGCAGCATGGTCTGCAGTACAAACAGAAACTGTATGTGGACCCATTTGACCATTACCATCACCTAAACCTGGAGTTGCATCGAAGTTAAGCTTTGGACCAGTAGCATTTACGATATAATCATACTCTACCTCTTCACTCTCTCCCTCTTTTCCTTGACCTGTATATTTAATAGTTACATATGGTTTGTCACTACCATCTTTACCATCTGGATGTATAGATACTGCTAATGCTTGTCTATAATCGATTCCAGCTTTAGCATATACTGGTGCTAATGGAAATACAACATCCTCTTTTTTCATCTGACCTACACCAACCCAAATGTTAGATGGAATCCAGTTCCAATTTGCATTAGGTGTAACAACAACAACTTCGTGATCATTTCCTAACCACTTTTTAGCGAAGGTAGCAGTAGTATGACCCGAAACACCACCACCTAGAACAATTAATCTTGCCATGCCTATCCTTTATATAAAAATTTATCAACAATACATTTTAGTCTTTTTTAATTAAACTTATATTAAGAATTGTTATAATGTTGAACAAAAAAATTAAATAGCTACTTAATATGCTACATTTTGAAGCAACTATATATACTGGAGAATTTTATGTATAAAATATTATTATTTTTATTATTACAAAGCTTTATTTTTGCTACCTCTATTGAGCGTTCTATATCATCTTCACCAAATAGAATTAACCCTTTATTAGCAACAGATAGTGCAAGTTCTGAGATATCTAATTGGATATTTAATGGTTTAGTAAAATTTAATAAAGAAGCAAAAATTGTAGGTGATTTAGCAAAAGAGTGGAGATTTGAAAATAATAGAACTCTAATTTTTACTTTAAGAGATAATATCTTATGGCATGATGGTATAAAATTTTCTTCAGAGGATGTTATATTTACATATAATCTATTGATCTCAAAAAAGATTACAACACCATATTCAAGTGATTTTAAAGAGGTAAAAAGTGTTATAATTGTTGATAAAGATCATATAAAAGTGACATATAAAAAGCCCTATTTTAAGGCTATTTCTATTTGGATGCAGGGTATATTACCAAAACATTTATGGGAAAAAGAGAAGAACCCAATGCAAAGTTCGCTTAACAAATTTGCAATTGGGACTGGACCATATAAGATGACAAAACCTTTTGAAGTAAATAAAAAAATAACATTGATTTCCAATAGTAAATATCACGAAGGAGAACCAAAAATTGATAAAATAAATTATCACTATATAGGAGATAGTTCAACTGATTTTTTAATGCTAAAATCTAAAAAACTAGATATTGGAGGATTAACTCCACTACAAATAAGTCGCCAAATTGATAGTAGTTTTAAAAAGGCTTTTAATATTTACGAGAGAGCTTCTAACGGATATACATATTTAGGATTTAACCTTAGAAAAGCACCATTTAATAATGTAAAAATAAGAGAAGCAATTGCTCTATCTATTGATAAGCAAGAGTTGATTAATTTACTATTTTTTTCACATGGTAAGCCATGCTATGGACCATTTATGCCAGGAACTTCTGTATATCCTAAAAATTTTAAACCACTAAAGTATAATCCCAAAAAAGCAAAAGAGCTTTTAAAAAAGCTTGGGTATACCAAAGAGCATCCACTAGAGTTTACAATTACAACAAATTCAAATAATGATATTAGAGTAAAAGCAGCAGAGATAATTCAGCAACAACTACTTAAAGTTGGAGTAAAGGTAAAAATTAGAGTAATGGAGTGGCAAGCTTTTTTAAATACAGTAGTATTTCCTAAAAAGTTTGATGCAGTTGTACTTGGATGGGGACTTGGATTAATACCAGATGCATACTCTATATGGCATAGCGATGGAGACAAAAAAGGTGGTTTTAATTTTGTAGGGTATCACAATAAGAGAGTTGATAATTTAATTCAAAAGGCGAGCTCTATTGTTGATGCAAAAGAGTTTGCACGAATTTATAGAGATATTTTTAAAATTATTGCAGAGGATAAGCCTTACATATTTTTATATATACCAAACTCAATATCTGCCGTTAGTAAGAGAGTTAAAGGTGTAACAACATCTGTAATTGGCATAGAACATAACTTTATAAATTGGAGAATAGAGAATTGAACAAGATAATACTATTTGATTTAGATGGAACACTAATTGACTCTACAGAGGCTATTTTAGACTCTTTTAAGAGTAGTTATACCAGATTTGGAGAAAAGGTACCAAAAGATAAAGATATACTACCACAAATAGGATATCCACTATATGATATGTTTGTAAATTTAGGTGTAGATAAAGATATAGCAAACGAGTATGTTGTAGCTTATAAAGAGCGATATAGAGAAGTTCATACAAAAAAAACTAAACTTTTAGATGGTGCAAAAGAGGCTGTGGAGTTAGCCTATAATGCTAAAGTTACACTAGGGGTAGTAACTACTAAAACTGGAAAGTACTCTATTGAGTTACTTGAACACTTTGGTTTAATGAGATACTTCTCGACTTTAGTTGGTAGCGAAGATGTTAAAAAATACAAACCAGATCCAGAGCCAATATATTTAGCACTTAGTAGATTAAGTGTAGCAAATAGTAGCAAAATTTATATGATAGGGGATACATGTATGGATATGTTAGCTTCTAAAAATGCTGGTATAATTGGTGTTGGTGTAGAGTTTAAATATACAACTCTAGAAGAGTTAAAAGTGTGTAGTAATGTAATAGAGTGTTGCGTTTTGGAAGCAGTAAGTAATATTTTAAATAATAAAATCTAATTCACAAGCCCTCTTTAAGTTCAATTTATTACAATTGTTTAAACTTAATTAAATAGGAGATGTGATGGTAGAGATTAGATGGCACTCTCGCGCAGGTCAAGGTGCGGTTACAGGTGCAAAAGGTCTAGGTAGTGTTGTAGCAACTACTGGTAAAGAGGTTCAAGCTTATGCACTATATGGTTCTGCAAAGCGTGGGGCAGCAATGAATGCATATAATAGAATAGATGATAAGCCAATTAAAAACCATGCAACAAAGATGAATCCAGACTTTGTTCTAGTAATTGACCCAGCACTTGCATTTAGTGATGATATTACAAAAAATGATAAAGAGAATACTCAATATATTATTACAACAAATTTATCTAAAGATGAGCTAATTTCTCAAATTCCTGCTCTTCAAGATAAAACAGATAGAGTGCATATTGTAGATGCAATTCAAATCTCTTTAGATACTATTGGTCGTTCTATGCCAAATACACCAATTCTTGGTGCATTAATGAAGGTATCAAATATGTATGAGTTAGACTTTTTCTTAGATAATATGAAAAAAGTTTTAACTAAGTTCCCACAAAAGATAATCGATGCCAACATGGAAGCGATTACTAGAGCATATAACGAAGTAAAGTAGGAGATATTTATGAGCGATAAAGGCGTATTAGCAACAGACAAAAGAGGAATTAGAGAGTTAGGTGCAGAGAAGAAAGTTGGCTGGGACGAAGTTCCTCAGGGTGTTGTATTAAACTCTTTCGAAGAGATGTTAGATCCAAAACACGGAGCTGCATCTTTAAAACCTGAAGAGAGAACATATAGTGATTTTAACTCATTTACTGCAACGGTTGCATCTTGGAGAGTTATTAAACCAGTATATAACAGAGATATCTGTATAGATTGTCAAAACTGTTGGGTTTGGTGTCCAGATACTTCTATAATATCTAGAGATAAGCAGATGATTGGTATTGACTATGATCATTGTAAAGGTTGTGGTGTATGTGTAGAGGTGTGTCCTACAAACCCTAAGTCTCTATTAATGTTTGGAGAGTCAATGGATGGTGATGAAGCTCTAGCTGGTTGGCCAGAGAAGAAGAAAAAAGAGAAAAAGTAAGGATTGTAAATATGGCAAAAGAATTTGATTTAAACGAAGTAGAAGTTTGGGATGGTAACTACGCAGCATCACAAGCATTAAGACAAGCACAAGTAGATGTTGTTGCGGCATATCCTATTACTCCTTCAACTCCAATTGTTGAAAATTATGGTGGATATGAAGCAAATGGCTATGTAGATGGTCAATTTGTAATGGTAGAGAGTGAACACGCAGCAATGAGTGGATGTATTGGTGCAGCAGCATCTGGTGGTAGAGTTGCAACTGCAACTAGCTCACAAGGTTTTGCACTGATGGCAGAGGTTTTATACCAAGCAAGTGGTATGAGACTTCCAATTGTTTTAACAGTTGTAAACAGAGCTTTAGCATCTCCACTAAATGTTCGTGGCGACCACTCTGATATGTATTTAGGTAGAGATAGTGGATGGATTAATACAGATGCATTTAACTCTCAAGAGGCTTATGATTTAACTCTTTGTGCATTTAAAATTGGTGAAAATCTAGATGTAAGATTACCAGTAATGGTTCATCAAGATGGATTTACAACATCTCACAAAGCGCAAAATGTAAAACCTCTTAAAGATGCAGAGGCTTATAAATTTGTTGGCGATTATAAGCCAGTAGATGATATGCTAGACTTTACAAGACCTGTAACTCATGGTGCTCAAACAGAAGAAGATTGGCACTTTGAGCATAAAGCGAGACAACATAAAGCTTTAATGGATTCTACTAAAGTTATAGACGAAGTTTTTGCAGAGTTTAAAACATTAACTGGTAGAGAGTATAAAAGAGTAGAGAGCTATATGATGGAAGATGCAGAGGTAGCTATGGTTGTTCTTGGTTCTTCAGTTGAGACAGCAGTTTTAGCAGCTCAAGAGTTAAGAGAGAAAGAGGGAGTTAAAGTTGGAGTAATTGCTCCAAGAGTATTTAGACCATTCCCATTTGATTTAATTAGAGAAGAGCTAGATAGAGAGAGTTTAAAAGCTGTTGTTTGTATGGATAAATCAGCTCCAGGTGGTGCAATGGGTGCACTATTTAACGAGATTTCAGCAGCATCATTAACTACAAAAGCAAGACCAATGATTACTAACTATATCTATGGACTAGGTGGTAGAGACTTCTCTGTAGAAGAGGCACAAAGAATAATGAAAGAGCAAAAAGCTCATGCTGATGCTGGTCATATTACAACAGAGATTCAACAGTTCTCAGGTGTAAGAGGACCAAAATTAGGATTTTTTGAGACAAGAAGGGGTAAATAATGGCAATTACTAATATTAAGAACTTAAAAGAGTTCTCTACAACAAACGAAAGATTTGAGGGAGCACACCTACTATGCCCTGGTTGTGCTCACTCTATGATTGTAAGAGAGTTAATGAACGCAACAGATGATAACTTGGTTATCTCTTCTAACACTGGTTGTTTAGAGGTTTCAACAGCAGTTTACCCATATACATCTTGGGATACAAGCTGGATACATATTGGTTTTGAAAATGCTGCTACTGCTGTTAGTGGTGCAGAGGCAATGTATAAAGCAAGAAAGAAAAAAGGGACGCTAAAAGACCCAGATGCTCCAGTTAAGTTTGTTGCATTTGGTGGGGATGGCTCTACTTATGATATCGGTTTCCAATGGCTAAGTGGTGCTATGGAGAGAGGTCATGACTTTACATATATCTGCTTGGATAACGAAAACTATGCAAACACAGGTGGTCAAAGATCTTCTGCAACGCCAGTTGGAGCACACACATCAACTGCACAAGCAGGCAGTACCAGCTATGGTAAAAAGCAAAAGAAAAAAGATTTGGTAGCTATTATGGCAGCTCACGGAGCTCCGTATGTTGCACAACTTGCACCAAATAAGTGGAAGTCTATGGCAAAAGGTTTTCAAAAAGCTTTAGAGACTGAGGGACCTTGCTTTATTAACACAGTAAGTGCATGTACAACAGAGTGGAAGTTTGATCCAAAAGATACAATTCACTTAACAGACCTTGCGACAGATAGCTTAATGTTCCCAGTATATGAAATTATAGATGGTACAGAGTTAAATATTCTATATAGACCAAAAAATATAATTAAAGTAGAAGATTATCTTGGAGCTCAAGGAAGATACAAACACCTATTTAAACCACAATATCGCCATGTAATAGATGAGATACAAAAAGATATTGATGCAAAGTGGGAATACCTACAAAGAAGAGAAGAGGCAAGAGTTTAATTTAAACTCTTCTCTTTTATATTACTATAAAATAGCAGATCTAAAAATATTTACTTCTCTAAGTAACTCTTATTAATATTTATATATACTCCATAAAACCTCTTATATTGAAATAATATTTAAATTTTAAGTATATAACTTAACTTTCGTACCTAAATCATACAAAAACATCAAGTAAATCCCCTTAATTACGGGTACTTAAGCGAAGTGCAATATGACCCTAGACATACACTAAAAATTATGAATTAAATACCTCATATAAAGCCCTATATACGGCACTTTTAGCTATAATTACCCTATCAAACAAGAGGGTAAAAAGTGTCTATAGAAATACAAATCAGTAACATCATCAATGATAAACTAAGGAAATCCAATTTATACAACAATGAAGTTACTAAATCTGAAAACTATCCTTACTAAAAGTAATTTCACGAAAAAAGAAGGTGTTGCCGTACATATGGTAATGTTACACTTTGTCTATATGCTGGTAATGAATAAAAAGAT
>CAMZLH010000030.1 GCA_947311565.1 uncultured Nitratifractor sp. | reverse complement strand
CAGCTACTGCAAAAGAGTTTGGCATATCAGCAATCTGGGCAAAGCTTTTGTTTTTGCCACTGATTTCGAACAGATACTTTTCATCTACCAAAAAATCACCCTGTTTAGGTGCTGTAACACTAAAATCTTTACTTACTTGATTGATAAAAAATGTCTCTTTTAGAGTTCCAATATTTTTTGGTTTGGCTATCAAAAGGTTTGGGTTATCAAGATATAGTTTCTCTGGTTTTTGCAGACTTTTTAAGCCTTTGTTGTCTTTTTGCAAAAGTATAATGACTCCTGCATCTTCAAGATATTTTAGATAGTTCTTAAGGGTTCTTTCATCGCTGACACCTATCGCTTTTTTGAGCTTTGAAAACTCCATCGTAAATGGAACAGATGTTGAGATGATTTGTAGCAGAGCTTTTAGCTTTCTTATGCTGTTTCCTGTAAGTGATGGATAGATAGAGAGCAAATCGCTCTCTATGGTTGTATTTATATTTTGCTCTAATGCCAAGATAAACTGCTCTTTGTTGTTGTATTCAAAAAAGAATGGATAGTATCCCACCTCAAGATACTCTTTAAACAGTGGTAATATCTTAAAACTTTGACTCTCTACTTTGTCTATGATATATTGAGCAATTTGCTGATGGCTATCTAAAATATCATCCATCTCCTTGCTCTCAAAACTAAAGTTATATTTCAGCTCCAAAAACTCTCTAAAGCTCATCCCCTTCATCTTGTAAACCAAAGCCCTTCTGCTTAAATCATAACTTCCTTTAGTAATCTCCAAAGCCGAACTACCCGAAACTATAAGCTTTAGCTTGACAAAGGTATCGTTGATACTCTTTAGCTCCCTTGCCCAGTTGCTGTATTTGTGAATCTCATCGATACAAAGTAGCTCTCCACACATCTTTTCAAACTCTTCTGCCACTTCATAAAGAGTATATCTGCCAAAGAGAGTATGATCAGCTTGAATATACAAAGCTTTTGTAGTAAAAATATCACTGTAGTTTTGCAAAATATACTGAATAATCGAAGTTGTTTTGCCAATACCCCTCTGCCCCAAGATAATAGAAAATCTATTTGATAACTCTACCTCTTTTAGAAAGTATCTTACATACTCTTTGTTGTAGTTTTTAAGATAGATTTGACTAACTCTAAAAAGTTGTTCAAGCATCTCTTATCCTTTTTAGTAATGTATTACTATTATATCATATAATTCTTAGTAATACATTACATATTTAATACAAAAACCCAAACAACCAAAGAGGTATTTTATTACCAAACCCAACCTCTATATCATCAGTTACAACAAAAGAGTTTGGCATATCAGCTATCTGCTTGAAACTCTTGTTTTTGCCACCGATTTCAAACAGATACTTTTCATCTACCAAAAAATCACCCTGTTTTGCTATGTTTATATGGTGTTTGCATGAGATTTGATTTGCAAAAAATGTCTCTCTGATTGTGCCTAATTCACTGTTTTGACAGTAGGCTTTTAGTAGATTTGTGTTGTTAAAGTATATCTTTGCTGGTTTGCTTATCTTTTTTAAGCCTTTTGAACTCTCTTCTATCAAAAGTAGCATTTGACCATCGTTTAAGTAGCTTATATAGTCATAGAGTTTTACTCGGCTTATATTTGCAAGTGTTGATATTTTGCTATAGTTCACCTCAAAAGGTTTGCTCTCGCATATCACTTCAAGAAGTTTTTTGAGTTTGTATGTATATTTTTGCTCTATAAGCCCAAGTGATGTTAAGTCCAAATCGATAGTCAAGTTTATGGTGTTGATAAGATTTTGGTAGTATGAGGTCTGCTTTTGGGTAAAAAACGGGTAGTATCCAAACTCTATATACTCCTTAAACTCTTTTAAAATCTCTACCTCTTTTGTTATTTTGGTAGCTATATCGATATGTATGTGCAATAACTCTTCAAGGGTATAAGATGCAAGTTTCAATCCCTTTTTTACCTCCAAAAACTCCCTAAAAGAGAAGCCATAGAGGTTATAGAGTGTTACTCTTCTGCTTAAATCGCTCTTTGAGTTTAGTATAGAGGTAGCACTGCTACTTGTAAAGATAACAAAAATATCAAATAGGTCATAAATTGTCTTAAGATATGCCGAAAAGTCGCTGTATCGATGCACTTCATCCAAAAGCAGATACTCTCCACCACCTTGCACAAACTCCTCTACAAGCTCTATCAAATCAACACCACTTAAAAATGGATAATCCAAAGAGATATACAAAGCCTCTTTTCTCTTATCTTGAAGCTCTTTTAGCCTTTGCAAAAGCATTGTGGTTTTACCAACACCCCTTGCACCAAAGATACCTATCATTTTGTCATTAAAATCGATATCTTCAAAAAGATACCTTTTGTAAGTAACATCAAAAGAGCCTAAGAGTCTATCTTGATACTTTTTAATCCTATCTAACATAATCTACCTTTTGTAAATGTATATAGTCATTTACAATTATAGCATCTTTTACTTTGTTAATGATTATGAACATTTACACTTTAATACAAAAACCCATACAAATAGTATTTATCTACTTCTCAAGATACAATCTCTTTTGCAAATCATACTTTTTTATATATTCATCTATATTTTTACTTAAATTTGTATCGTCTAATCTGCTTTTTTGTTTGATTGAGAATTTTTTAAAGAACTCACTTGGCATAATTGAGTTTTTTTGATTTGGGTTTTTTAGGTAGTTTAGCATTGCTTTTTTTTATTCTCTTTTTTGAGCTGTATTTTTGAAGGTATCGTTTGTAAATTAGGCTATCTGGCAGGCTGTTTTGGCTGTGGCAATTTAGGCAATTGTTTTGCAAACTATTGGCAAAAAGAGAAGTGCTTATTAGAAGTATGGTTAAAAGTTTCATTGTTTGTTCCAAAGCTCCAGCTTTGGAATAGATACCCAAATATTATATATGCATTATAAAGCAGAGCTTTTTAGCGAGAAAAAAGCTTTGTAAGCTGTGCTATTGGTAAAGTAAATTCTTAAATTATACATTAAATTAAAACTAAAAATCCAACGGACTCTTTAGAGTCTGTTGATTTAACTCCCTTACAATATGAGTATAAATCATCGTAGTAGATATATCCCTATGCCCCAAAAGCTCTTGAATAGTTCGTATATCAACCCCAGCTTGAAGCATATGAGTAGCATAAGAGTGCCTAAAGGTGTGAGCCGATATTTTCTTGGGTATTCTAGCCTTGTTTGCAGCTGTTTTTATGTTTCTACCAAAAGTTGCAGAGAGTATGTGAAATCGTATCATCTTGCCACTTCTTGGGTCTTTAGATATATTTTTCATAGGAAAAAGATACTGCCACTTAAACTCTTTGTGAGCATT
>CAMZLH010000029.1 GCA_947311565.1 uncultured Nitratifractor sp. | reverse complement strand
TAGTAGTACGCAGTTACAAAAACAAGGGAACTTTGGAAGTTTAATATTGAAGCCAGACATTGTGACAAGTGATTGCATTATTGACTTTTTTATACTTCGTGTCAATAATGCAATCACTTGTCACAATGTCTGGCTTCAATATTAAACTTCCAAAGTTCCCTTGTTTTTGTAACTGCGTACTACTATCTAGCTCTTTGTACAACCTACCCACAAACTTCTCAAATACCTCTGCCATATCGAACAAAAAAGCAAAACTTTTGTCGGTGCTGTGTTGTGTCATGGGTATGAGTTTTTCTAGTATCATTAATGCTATCTCATAACTCTTTTTATACCTACTGTTCATACGGTTAAAATGAATGTTTAACCGTTTAAAATCCACATTAAAATACTCTACTTCATCAAGTACAGCTTCACATCTATGTAAGTTAGAGTAGGAGCTAAATTTTTTAAAGACCCTTATGGCATACAAAAAAAATCTATTTAGCTCATTGTCCATAGAAAATTCATCAAACTTACAATAGAGGTTTTGATGGTAAAAGTTGTTGAAGTTTTTCTCTATGATGTATTTGCCACGCAACACTTTTAAGTTCTCTTGTATGGTGATGTATTGTTTAAAGAGACCCTTTTTAAACTCATTTAGTAATGCATCGCAAAAGAGTCTAATAAAAAGTTCATAAATATGATGCTCTGGGACATCTGCTTCTAACAAATCTTCATTTTTTAGCTTTATATCATAGGCATAGAGAAGCATATAGATAAAGGTATTGAGGTTTTGATTGTCTTGGTCAGTGATTTTGGGGATAATAAAATAACTCTCATTATTAATAGATAAGAAGCCACAATGGTTTTTGGGTCGTATGCCATCAAAACGACTTTCAAAATAGCTGTGTAGTTTGGAGGTATTTTTAATATGTTCTTCTAGCTCTTTAGGAATATTTTGGTTTTCATTTAAATATTTCATGATACTCCTTGCTCTATCTTGTTAATATTTTATCAAAACTAAACCAATAGTAGCCTTTTGTATTGTTACTTCAGGGCAGCAAGTGCTCTGAAGTAGTTTTTTAACGCTCTCTTATCTCTTTAACTGCCTCTACCATATTGATTAAACTTGGTTTCACCTCTTCCCATTTTCTTGTTTTAAGTCCACAATCTGGGTTTATCCATAGTTGCTTTATTGGAAGAACCTCTATTAGTTTTTCTATTTGGGTTACAATTTCCTCTTTGCTTGGAACTCTTGGAGAGTGAATATCGTAAACTCCTGGTCCTACCTCTTGTTTGTAGCCAACTTTTGCAAATATTTTTAATAGTTCATTGCCACTTCTTGCTGTCTCTATAGAGATAACATCTGCATCCATAGCTTCGATTGTTCTAATAATATCGTTAAACTCACTATAACACATATGTGTATGAATTTGAGTTTCACTCTTTGCAGGTGCTACACATATTTTAAAGTCTCTAACTGCCCACTCTTCGTATGCTGGTATCTTTTCGGCTCTTAGTGGATAACCCTCTTTAAATGCTGCTTCGTCAACTTGGATTATCTTAATTCCTACATCTTGTAGGTCGCTAACTTCATCTGCAATTGCAAGGGCAATTTGTTTAGAAACATCACCTCTTTCCATATCATCACGCACAAAAGACCAATTAAGAATCGTTACAGGACCTGTTAGCATACCTTTCATAATTCTTGTAGTTTTACTTTGTGAATATACCATCCAATCTACTGTCATTGGTTTTGGGCGTGAAATATCGCCATATATTACTGGTGGCTTAACACAACGGCTACCATAACTTTGAACCCAACCATTTTGAGAGAATGCATAACCCTTTAACTGCTCTCCAAAATACTCAACCATATCGTTTCTCTCTGGCTCTCCGTGAACTAGCACATCTATATCTGCCTCTTCTTGAAATGCGATACAATCATCTATATACCTTTTCATCTCAGACTCATAAGCCTCTTTAGATATTTCACCCTTTTTGAAGTCTCTTCTTGCTTTTCTAACCTCTGGCGTTTGAGGGAAAGAGCCAATTGTTGTAGTAGGAAGTTTTGGATAGTTTAAAGATTCGTGTTGTCTTTTAAGTCTGTTCTCAAATGGCTCATCTCTATCTAGTTTAATCTCTCCTGCAACTCTTGCTTGTACTGCTTTATCATGAATAATATCTGCTGTTTTTCTTGTTTGGTTTGCTACTTTATTTGCCTCTAGTGCAGCACTCTCTGCACTATTTAACTCTTCGCCTCTAAATAGTTTCTCTATTACATCTATCTCTATAAGTTTCTCTTTTGCATATGCAAACCAGCTTTTAATATTTCTATCTAGCTTCTCTTCATACTCTAAAGCAAATGGCACATGAAGAAGTGAGCATGAGCTTCCTACAAATATATTATCTTTGCTAATTTTAGTTGCAATTTGCTCTAAAAGCTCTACTGTACTCTCTATATTGTTAATCCAAATGTTTCTACCATCTACTACGCCTGCAAATAGCTTTTTACCCTTAGATGCAATTAAATCTACTGTCTCCATGTTCTCTTTACCATATAAAAAGTCTAGTGCCAAACCATAAATTGGAGTATTAACTAATACTTTTGTAGCCTCGCTAGAGTGCTCAAAATATGTTGCTACTACAATTTTTAAATTCTCACTTACAGAGCATAGCTTATCATAAGTTGGTTTTAGCAGACTTAAATCTTTTGCATCTGTACCTCTTACAAAAAATGGCTCATCTATCTGAACTAAAACTTCGTTATCTAATTTTGCAATTTCTCCTAAAAGCTCTTCGTAAATTGGTAATATTTTACCAAGTAGTTCAAAAGTATCACCCCTATCTACTCTTTTTGCATTAGCTAAAAATGTTAATGGTCCTATAATATTAATTTTTGCATTAATACCTAGCTCTTTTGCTTCTTTATACTCCTTAATAATCTTAGATGCATCTAGGCTATACTCGTCATTTGGTGTAAGCTCTGGCACTATGTAGTGGTAGTTTGTATTAAACCACTTTGTCATCTCCATTGCTACAGCATCTTTATTTCCTCTTGCCATTGCAAAATATAGCTCTTCGCCCTTAAGCCCTCTAAATCTTGCAGGTATTGCCCCAAGAGTTACTATCATATCTAACATATTATCATATAGCGAAAAGTCATTAACACTAATTAAATCAACCCCAGCATCTTGCTGATATTTCCAGTGTCTAGATCTTAAATCTTTAGCAACACTCTTGACTTCGCTAAAATCGCTCTTACCTGACCAAAAACTCTCTAATGCAAATTTCAACTCTCTTTGCTCTCCAATTCTTGGAAAACCTACTACGTAACTACTCATTTTTTATCCTTCTAAATTAAAACCAAATTAATGGTATTGATAAAAATTAAACACTAAAATAGTGTTAATTTAAACTTGATTATGAAAAAATATTAATAATAAAAATTAGTAGTTAAGTGGTGGGTGAGTTCCCGTGCGCCTAAAGGCAAAGTATGGATTGTAGTATTTACAACGAGGAATAAAGTGGTTAAGTTGTAAAATTAGCCTTGTTTTTCGTAAAAATATCTGATTACAGTGGCAAGGCTTTTTATATATAGCATGCTTAATAGCTTCTAGCACATCTTTTGTGCTGTATTTTTTTAAAAGGAGTTTTTTAACTAAAGTGTAGGCTAGTATGATATGTTTAATTGTACTACATGCTTTCACTTTAGCTCCTTTATTTTTGTAATCTTACTATAATTTTTATTGCTATAAACTTTATTTTGCACTATCTGCAATATTTTATATTAAATAAAATATACTACACGCTTTCAATATGTAACAAACTGAAACAAATATAAAATATTTCATATTGACATATTATTTAAATAATAATATGTATTATACCGAAAAATGGTAGTTGATTTGTTATTAATCTTAATACTTAAGTGTAATAATAGTGTTTACATAAATATATCTTATCTATTATATCTGATATAATAGATTTAAGTATATATTAAAAGGAGTCTCTATTGGGTAGAATATTAAAACTAATAATAGTACTCTTATTTAGTTTTACATTTTTAAATTCTAAAAAGTTAAAAAACTATAGCTTTATATATAGTTACAAAAATTACTCATTAGGACCAATAGATGGTTATCGTAAATGTAAGATATATATTAAAAATGGAAAGTTTGACTATTTATATAATATAGAGAGTGGAAAATCTTATAAAAACCATACGAAATACCCCGAAATATCTATTATATTAGATAATATTAATAGTAAATTAAAAAACTATATAGTTAAATATAATAGTAGTAAACTCCCAATTAAAATTTTTCAAAAGAGCGGTAGTTTTACAATAGATATATCTAATTACTCTTTTAATAATAGATTAAAATCTAATAATACTCTACTAAAACAGTATAAAGATGCATATACTCTCTTTAAAAAATCAAATCTAAAAAATTATAAATTTATCTATCAAGTTGGTAATCGTATCGAAGTTAAGTATAGCATCGAAGTAGAGGTAAAAAATGGTAATACAATTTTGGCAAAAGAGTCTAATACATTTACGCCAATATCTACAAATATTTTAGATATAGAGAAAATTTTTACTATAGCAAAATCTGCAATAGAGAATAAGCGTATTAAGAGAGTTATATTTGATAAAAAATATGGTTTTATTAACTACTTAGAGTACTATAATAGATATAAAAAGACAACTAAAATAGTAATCTTTAACTTTAAAGATTTAAAATAGCATGAGACTATTTATACTTTTTATAATCACTACTATAACACTTTGGTCTGCAAAGAGTAGAGATAGTGGTGAAATATATAAAATTGTAACATATCTAATTAAAGAGCATAATATTACACGAACTATTATAGATGAAAATAGCTCTAAAGATGAAGATATATATATGCCCTCAACAAGTTTAAATATAGATAAATTTGTTAAGAAAGATGAGAATAAAAGTAGCGATAGTAATAACTATAAAATTATAAATCTTAAACCCACAGGATGGGTAATTGTATCTACTGTAGATATTGCAAATCCTATTTTAGGTTACTCATTCTATTCTAAAGCATCTAGTAGCCTACCACAAGAGGTCAAAGAGTGGTTAAGTTCTATAAATAGTGATATAGAGTTATCGAAAAATGTAGCACACTCTAATAGAGTAGTAACTTATACTCCTTCGGTAAAATATTTAAGAAAAGGTCCTCTACTTAATGGGATAAATTTAGGTCAGAATTCTCCTTATAATAGATATACTCCAATCATTAATGGTAAACATGCACCTGTTGGCTGTGTAGCAACAGCTTTTACACAAATTATGAAATATAATAGATGGCCAAACTCTAGTCATGGTAGCCACACCTATATAATGAATAGTAAAAAAATATATGGTAATTTTAATAGAAGCTACAACTACTCTACAGACTCTTTAGCAAAGCTATCTTATAATTTAGGTGTTGCATTTGAGATGCACTATCAAGCTGAAACATCTGGAACAATTGTAACAAGAGCAAGATTAAATAGAGTATCTACTTCATTTGGATATACAATACCACCATTAGTTAGTAAAATATCTTATTATAATAGTAGCTGGTATAGTTTTATAAAAAATAGTATAGATAATAGAAGACCTATATACTATCAGGGGCAATATGGTCAAAGATATGGAGGGCATGCTTTTATTTTAGATGGATATAGCTTCGAAAATAATGTTAAGATGTTTCACTTTAATTGGGGATGGAGTGGTTACTATAATGGATGGTTTACTCTGGAGCCAATTAATGGTTATAGTTTAATTAGGTTTCCATATAGACAAAAAGCAATATTTAATATAAGACCTAACTTCTCATTTAAAAATACAAGTAAAACTACTAATAAAAACAGTAAAAGTGAAGTTAATAAATTTAAAAAAGCATATATACTCTACCCTAAAGATAGATCTACCATAAAAAATAGATCTATATTAATAAAAATAAGAAATAATAGTGCAAAAAGAGTTAAACTTCAGATATATAGTTATAAAACTAAAAAATATATTTTTAATAAATATATAAATGGTAGCAGTAAAAGAGTTGCAATACCTAAAAACCACAATAAAATTTTAATAGTTTTACGCTCTTACGATAGTAAATATAGATATAAATCAAAAACAAGCTCTATAGTGTATATAAAAGAAGATAAGAGAGTAGTTGATAAAAATAGATATTTTAAAAAAGCTACAATTCTCTCTAAGGGTAGTTATATATCTAAAGGTAAGTTAAGAGTAAAATGGAGACAAAATAGTGCAAAAAGAGTTAAACTAATTATATATAGTTATAATTTAAAAAAATATATATATAGAAGATATATTAAAAAGCATATAAAATATATCTCACTTCCTAAAAACTCAGGTAAACTATATATAGCAATATACTCTTATGATACTAGAAATAGATATAAAGGTAAATCATATAAAATTTTAAGATCTAATAGTAGTAGAGTAGCAGTAGCTAAAAAAGCAGAGATTTTATATCCTAAGAATTATCAAAAGATTAGAGAGAAGAAGTTGTATATATATACTAAAAAGAGTAAATCAACTAAAGTTTTACTTAGAGTATATAGCTACAGATTAAAAGGTTATATATACTCTAAGTATATAACTAGAGATAAGATTAAGATAGTAAGCATAAGAGATAAAGATACTTTTCATATTAGTTTGAAATCTTTTAATAGAGATGGTAAATATATAGGAGAGTCAGTTAAATATATATTTATAGATTCTACTAAGCAGCAATATATTGCAATGAATCAAATCTTACAAAATAGTAAACTATACTATATTCAAAAATATAGATATAAAAATGGTAATATTTTAAATATAAAATTAAATAAGAGAAAAAATAGTAAAGTTAAAATTAAAATTTACAGTAAGCAATATAAAAATATATATACTCAAAAAAGAGTCGTAAAAATAATATATCACTATTTATACCTAAAAGATATAACTCTTTAACTATTATAATTTATATGAATGGAAAAAAATTTTATAAGCATATTTCTGGGTAAACCTAAATTATGCATTAGAGATTAGTGTTCTTTAATCTTTAAGGTGTGTATATCCTGTCTCTGGCTCAATTACAATAGTAAATGGAGATATTGCGCTATCTATGAACTCAAACTTGATCTCGCAACTACCTATGACATGCCCTAGATAGTTTGGTCTAATAGATGCAATATAAGACTTTATAGGTCGTCCAAAATTATCAAAACCTATATATTTAGAGCTTGATGTTATACTATTCTTATATATATTACATGGCTTAAATGTTGCTTTGTTAATACCATACTTTTGAGTTAAAAATATATTTGGTGAGACATGATAAGATAGGGCATCACTACTATTTTTAGGACAAGGTTTTCTTGTATCCCAAAATGTATATTTATTATTACTTGGGTCAATTGCACTCTCTGCTCTATTTATTCCCTTATTAAAATCTTTATCTGTTCCTATTTTATAAAATATTCCACTACTATTAGTACAACTATATATATGAAACCTCCAATAAGAGCGTTGCCAAGTTGTATTACTATCTGAGTATTTAGTGTCGTGCAGGCTTAAATTTTGTGTATATCTTATCATTGTTAGTATATGGTTAATAGCCTCAACTCTTGTATCTCTTTTAAATCTAGGTGCAGAGTATTTTGCTAATATAGCAATTAATACTATTACTACAATTAGCTCTATCATTGTAAATGCTTTTCTAATTCTCATATTTTTTGCAAGCTCCTTTTATGATACTTAAACCAAGGTACATAAGAGCTATAACCATTATATAGACTCTCATTGCTTCTATCTTTATATTTAACATATACATCTATGATTACAGATAGTGTATCTGTATCGGTACTTGGTATAGACTCCATTATTCTTTGGCATTTAGTAATATATTTACTATTACCTATATATCTAATTTTTACTTCAACTAGATAACCCATTCCCATAGATGGATCTGTTCCAATAGTTGCATTAATATTATCTATACAGTTTGTATTATAATCATTAGCTTCTATAGCCATTACTGCATACTCTGTATAGCTTCTTGCAAGTAAAATAGCTTGCTCTTTTTGATACTGAACCTCACCTTCTTTGTTAATAGTTGCACTAGAGTAGAATATATAACTAGATACTAAAGAGAGTATTAGTATAGTAAAAATTGCTACTAACATAGAGAAAGCTCTTCTAGATTTTCTCATTTAAATACCACCTTCTCTTTACATATTGTTGTATAATCAGTTGTTTTAAACCCAATTTTTTCCTTAACACATAATTTTATATGTACTCTATTCTCTGTTGCATAAGTTTTAAATACAGATATATTGCTTGCAAGTATAGTTTTGCTAGTTAATGGACTATTATACTGCTCTCCTAGCCACGGTCTATAGTTATATCTTAACTCTAAATCAAAACTTTTAGTAGTTGCATTATAGTTTATAGGAACAATTGAGTAGGCACTCCAAGCTAGTTTGTAGTGTTCGGTAACTCTTTTTCTCCAACTCCTGGTTGGATCTAGATTAAAAGATGGTAAAGTTAAACTAGCTGTAAAACTATCAACTACTGCTACACCTGTTGCATTAATATCTGTACCACTATAACCAATATTATTATAACTATAATTTTCTGGAAAAAATATGGCAGTACCTTTTAAATTAGATACTTTCCCGGCAGACAACTCTTCTATAAGATTACGAGCAAAAGTCAAATCTGATCCTGGAGTAATTATTTGAGTAGCACTACTACTTTTTATATTACAAAAACCACTCCACGCAGATTGTGGTTTTGGAGTCCCATCATTTAATGTACTATCTATATCATGGGCTTCAAAACCTTCTACATCACTACCTACCCACTCTAACACCTTATAATCAAATGGAGATACTGTTATAGAAGATATAGTTGAGTCTGTCTCACTTTTTCTTTTAACAATAGTACCATAGATTGCATAAGATAGCCTATTTGAAATAATATTTAAAGCTAACTCTACTTTAATATTTGCTTTATGAAAGGTATTAGCTCTGTTGTATCCTATATATGTTTTAGCTATAAGAGAGCTTGCAACATATGCAACAATAGATAGTATTGCCATACTAAATATAAGTTCTATAAAAGTAAATGCTTTTTTCAAAACTCTCTCTCCTTTAGCCTTTGTGATCCAATATTACATGAAAATGCTTTTAGTACAATTTTTTTACTACTATCATTAGTGCTTGTTAAAGTTAAAGTTATAGCTTTGATATTAGTAGATTGAGTAGTTGATATAGAAGTAAATGGGTTACTAAAACTAAGAGTATGACTACTATACCCAGATGGAGTAGAGTTGTCATCGATATAGTTAATTGATGTTGCTATACTTATACTTTTATCTTTATAATCACCATCTGCTACAGTAGTAGCCTCTGAAGTCTTAGTTAGAGTAACTGTTCTACCATTAAAATCATCAATATCATCTGGTTCGCTATCGTTAAAGTCTAATCCAAAAAAGTTTGGAGAAGTTGCATTATATCTAGTACCATTACTCTCTAAAGAGAATTTTCTAGAGGAGGTTTTTGGAATTCCAACTCTTCTTCCACTACTATTATACTCACTTAAGGCACTATCCTCTTTTTGCACTTTTAATATAGGATTTTTTAGTTTTGCTTCTGTTGCATTCTCATCCCAATAACTAGATAGTATTAGGTCTAAATATGATGAGGCATTAGATATAGCCTCTTGGTCAATTGCACTATTTGCAGATTTAGAAGTTTTACTTAAAAGATTTGGTACTGCCAATAGTGTAATAGCTATTATGACCATTGCAAATAGTAACTCTATTAGTGCTATAGCTTTTCTCATTACCAATCTACCTTATTATTTTTTCTTCCTGTACTATTAAAATCTGTAGTAAAACCAGTTTTACCTGTACCAGACCAAGATGCTGAGGTATCTACAAACCTAACTTTATATAGATGTTTAGGTGCTTCATTTTTGTATCTATTGTAGAGTAGATAAGAGTAGTTACTCTTCATAGCAGATGTTGGGTCTATAAATACCATATACGGATAGTTGATATCTGCATTAGCTATTTTCGCAACTTTAATACTATTATCAACTGCTTCTATGAACTTATCTGCTGTTGCTGGTTTAACTTCTATTTTACTACTTGCATCATTTAAACTATTTATTTCTAACTTAACTATACCATCTCCAAATGAAGCATTATGCTCTTTCGATAGCCACCAATTATACTCATTTGTATAATCATTAGTTGTATCTATACCATGTTCTCTACAATAGCTTAAAGATTTGTCACAAAATATATTAATAGCAATTGGTGTATCTACACTATCATCATATATATCATCATAAAAATCTGATTTTGATGTAGCTTTAGCATAATATAATATTTTAGTAGTATTTAACTCTTTATGCCCTTTTGGAATATAGTTTTTTACCATATTTACTGTTATTGTTTCACTAGGACTAGTTACATTAAACTCATCAATAGTAAATTTAAATGGATTTAATGGCTTATCATACTCTCTTTCAAAATTTAAATAATTAAAATAACTTGCTGTAGGTACCATATTAAATCTACTACTACTCATATTATAATCAATTAAAGTTTTATCTTTTTGAGATATTACAGTGCCACCATATGTTGAGTACATTAAAGCTATATTTTTATTAGTCTCATTTTGGTCATTATAATATTTAATTTTTATATTTAAATCATTTGCCATACACCCATCAGTATAGTTAGATAATGAACTATTATCTTCACCCTTAGCAACTATAGAGCCATTAATTTTTATACTCATTGCACCACCACCAATTAATTTGCTTGTTGGTGTGTCAGTTAAATCATTTATATACAAATAGTTAGCATTAATATTTGGATTGCTTTTTACATCAATAGAAGAGAGATCAAATATATATGGATAAGAAGTTAAGTTTAAACTTGGATAACTACTCTCAACACCATTTTTTATAGTACAACCTCTTCTAGCATTTAAATCAGTAGAATTAGATATTGTAGAGTTTGCTTCACAATCGCTTATATCAGGGAATGGCTTATTTTTGTAGCCAACTTGATCAACAAGTGTCCAAGAGTTATCGATAATATCTATTTTATAGCTCCCACTATTATTTAAAAATATTCCATTTTTTGGTTGGGAAGTACTATTGTTTTCATAGACATTCGTTCTTCCATTACTTAAACTTATATTTAAATTTTTATCACTCTTATCTAAACAGCTACTACTACTTGCAAACCTTGCAGTTGCACTATCAGTTTCATATCTATTATTAGAGAATATATATCCATCAACATGTTCTCTACTTCCAAATACTGTAGCATTTATCTCTAAGGGATATACATAACCAGCAGATATATGATAAGGCGTTGTATCAATATTTTTTCCAATATCTACTTTGCCTGTTACACTAGCGTTATTCTCTTTATTATCAAATATATCTATAGAGTAACTATCTGGACGTATTGAAAAATTGTCTCTAGAACAAATAGGTGTAGCATAGTTCTCTCTTAAGCACTTATAGCAACTATTATCTGTAGTGTAGTTACATTTGTTAAAACATAAATAGTTATTTTTAGTATACTCACTATTCCAGTAATTAGCATAATATACATTCTTAAAACAGATATAATCACTCTGGTTTTGACAATTATGGTCTACTAATACTTTATTATTATTAACAGTTTTAACTAATGCCCACACTCTAAATATTGCATTTCTTAAAGCTAGTTGAGATGGATATGTTGGGTAGTCTTGAGGAATATTAACTTTTACTCTAGCGCTATTGTTAAAATGGACAAATGCTCCAGCACTATATGTATCTGGATCTTGACATACAGAATCAAATCCAGCAGAGCTGTTATTATCAAATGTTCCTCCATCAATTAGTTCAAGTTCGACAGTAGTATTTCTATTTAATTCTTCTCTATAATCACCATTTAAATCTTTCTGATAACAAGCAACAGAAATAGAATATGGTACACCTACAATTTGTGTCTTTAAACTATATTTTTTAGCATCAGTTTGAGTAGAATCACTACTACCACTCTCTATATTAAAGACACCATATGTAGGGTCATATATAGAGTTTGTAGCACATCTACCTATATAAGATGTAGAGCCTTTAGGTGCTATTGTACTTAAACTATATGGAACTTTATTTACACCATCAAAAGATATTTTTGCATCTAAAAAAATATCTAATTTCCCGTTAAATGAGTCTTTATTAAAGTCATAGTATAATTTAGAGTAGATAATTTCATCTGCACTAATAGTACCGCCCTCTGAACTTGTATTAGATCCAATGGCAATCTCTCCTGGTAAATCTGTCTCTATGGCATCATAATAGGTAGTCGAATTAGGATATGATGTTTTAGCAAGACCATGTTTAAATTCAAAAACATTATCTGGTGTAAATGATACTCTTAGTTTAGACTCTAGTAGATCAAAATCTGCCTCTTTACTCTTAATTAATATTTTTAACTCTAAAGGTTGGTTTAGATAGTTATCTACTGTAAAATTTCTATCTACACTATCTATATTTAAATAACTACCAAGCTTGAGAGTATAATCATAACATACCTGTGGAGAGTATAATTCTGTTGAAAATGCTACCATGGTTGGTATATATAGATCTTGTGTACTAGATAAAGTTAATTTAGCAGTAGATTGATTAATTCCAATCGGTTTTTCACTACCAGAACTAGTTCCTATTTGATTTATATGTATATCTATACCGTTGTTATTAGATAGTTTTGGTTCTCTATTATCAACTCCTTCAATAGATGATGCAAAATAACTATCTGTTCCTTCGGCATTAGGTAGCTGATATTTATATCCATCTTCATTAGTCAAAACAGCTTTGTCTCCTAAAATATACTTATCACCCTCCCCCGCAAATATTGATATAGTAGAATCTACTCCATTAGGTGCATATTTTGGTGTTTTGAAACCAGTAAAATCTATAGTAGTATCTTGTCCAGATTTTACTATCTCAAATCCATCAAAAATGGTTACATTTCTTGTCTTCTCAGTTGGCTCAGATGAGTTATCATATACAATAACCAGTGACCAAGCACTGAAGTTACCTAATCCATCTGCCCAAGTTCCCCCATGAGTTTTACCTGATCTAGTAGGTACATTAGATATAGTATATGTATGATTAATATTTTTATCTTTTAATAAATTTGTTATATTTTTAAAAGCACTATATATATAGGAGACATAACAAGAATTAGTATTCCAATATGATTGATAGTAATAATATCTATGCTTATTTATAGTATCTGGAGTAACTGTAAATGAATAGTTGTTATCAATTGAAAAGTATATAGAGTGATTATCTATCAATGAAGAGATTGCTTGGTCAACTTGTGCTGCTGTTCCACTACTAAATGTAAAGACATTATCTATTCCGGTATCAGTCTCATCATTATGTATATAACCAAGCCAATATAGACCTGCCCATTTTATTTTAGAGCTATTAACATCTATTCCATTAATTATACTATTAATAGTAGCACTAGATGAATTAAATGTTGAATTATTACTATCAACATCAATATATTCTAAGCTTAAGCCTGCATTACTTGAACCATTATCGCTACCATTTAAAAGAGTATTACCAATTACTTGAATATTACCAATTATATTATTATAGTACCTTTTAGTGAACTCTCCATAGAGTGAATTTAATGATAAAAATAGAATAAAAATTGTACTCAATTTGAAAGTATTCATAATAAAGCACCCATTTTTTGTTATTATTATAACATATTTCTATTAATAAGTACTTATTGCTATTGTTATAATGTAAGCCCATAACATCTGATAAAACAGATGTTATTTTATTTTATTTTAATATAAGTAAGATAGGTAATATATGTTAAAAGCTTTTATACCTATAATTTTTTAAATAGGTTTTATACAAGAGCCTCTTGTAGAACCTCTTGTAGTCTATCTACTGGAATAATTTTAATATTATCAAGTACCTCTTTCGGGATATCTTCGAGATCTCTCTCATAATTTTTTCTTGGTATTATAGCTTTTGTTACACCAGATTTATAAGCAGCAATTAATTTCTCTTTTAATCCACCTATAGGTAAAACTTTTCCTGTTAACGTAAGCTCTCCTGTCATTGCAATCTTATTATCTATTTTTTTATTAGAGTATATAGATGCAATTGCTGTAGCCATTGTTATACCTGCACTTGGTCCATCTTTTGGAGTAGCACCCTCTGGAACATGAATATGCAAATCGTATCTCTTATATATTTCACTTATATTAAGAGTATTATTACTATCTGTTTCACTATTTATTTTTGGTATTGTAGTAGGATCTATAGCTATCTCTCTATTATCTATTAAAATTTTAATAGTACTCAAAGCAATTTTTGCAGACTCCTTCATTACATCACCAAGGCTACCGGTTAGCTGGATTAAGCCTTTTCCTTTTATTTTTACAACCTCTACTGTTAATACATCTCCTCCAACGCTAGTCCATGCTAAACCGTTAACGACACCTATCTCTGGCTTTGTAGCAACAGGAGAGTACTCAAAAATCTTTTTGCCAGCATAATCTTTAAGGTTTTTAGCTGTTATCTTGATATTATCAATCTCTGGGTTTTCTAAAATCTCTTTAGCTACTTTTCTAGCAATAGTTGCTACTCGTCTTCTTAAATTTCTTACGCCAGGTTCTCTTGTAAATTCATCTATAAGAGTTTTTAATGCTCTTTTTGTAATAGAGACTTCACTACCTCTTAGTGCATGTTTTTTTAGTTCTTGTGGAATTAAATATCTTTTTGCAATCTCTAGTTTCTCATTTGGAGTGTAGCTACTTACAAAAATCAACTCCATTCGATCACGAAGAGGAGATGGTATTCTACCTAAATCATTAGCCGTTGCTATAAATATAACTTTACTTAAATCTATAGCAAAGTTTAGATAATAGTCTCTATAGTGACTATTTTGTTCTGGATCTAATATCTCTAAAAGTGCTGCTGTTGGATCACCTCTATTAGAACGCCCTACTTTATCTATCTCATCTAAAACTATTACAGGATCCATAGATTTAGCCTCTATAAGTCCGCTTACAACACGACCAGGCATTGCCCCTACATATGTTCTTCTATGACCTCTTAACTCATTAACATCTTCTAATCCACCTAGTGCTAAACGAACTAAAGGACGACTTAATGCATTTGATATAGAGTTTGCTAAAGAGGTTTTACCAACACCTGGAGGTCCTACAAAGCATAATATAACACCATTATTTAGGTTGTCTACTTTACCTCTTAGCTCTGCCAACTCTTTTACAGAAAAAAACTCTACAATTCTCTCTTTAGGTTTTTCTAAAGAGTAGTGATCATTATTTAACTCCTCTTCTACTCTCTTAACACTTAGACTATTTTTACTAAACTTTCCAAATGGTACTTCAAAAACTAACTCTAAATAGTTTTGCAAAAGTGAAGCATCTGCACTATCTGGATGAACTTTAGAGAATCTATCTATCTGCTTACTAATCTCTTTATAGGCATCTTCATTAATAGTAGTTTTAATCTTCTCTAAGATCTCTCTGTAACTTTTAATCTCTTCATCTCTTTGAGCATCTGAACCCAACTCTTTTTGAATCTCTTTAAGTTGCTCTTTTAAAAAATACTCTTTATTAGTTTTTTCAATATTTGTATGTACACGATTACTTATATCTTTTTGAATTTTAAGAGACTCTATTTGAGAAGCTATAATATCTATAATACTTAAAATTCTATCTTCAATATCATCTTTTATATATAGCTCATAAGCTTTTTGTTTATCTAAAGAGATCATTGAAGATATTAAGTCAGTAACTCTATGGGGCTCTACAGACTCCTCTATAGTTTTTATTAAGTCTGATGGAATTGAGCTACTTAATTGAGAAAGATGTCTTATTTTTTCTCTTAGTAGTCCCAATAGAGCATCAACTCTAACAGATTGATAATCACTATTTTTAATAGTGTCTATCTTTGCAGTCAATAGGTTATTGTCATTTTTTGGCGTATCTAATATTTTAGCTTTTGCTAAACCTTGAAAGAGTATTTTTACCCTACCATCATTTAAATCAACTTTTCTCATTATAGAACCAACAACACCTATCTGATATATAGAGTCAAAATCTCTACTCTGTTCACTACCTGTTTTGGTTGTAGTTACAAACAGTAAAGAGTTGTTCTTCATAGCCTCTTCAACAGCTCTAATATCACTCTCATTATCTATAAATATTGGGCTTATCATAAATGGATAAAAAAATAGCTCATCATCTACTAAAATTGGAAGTGTTACTGGAAACTCATCATAATCTTTTAATTTCATTAAAAGTATCCTTTTAAAAATATAACTGCTAATATATTCAATATTTCCTTTTATGTCAATTAAATAGTAATATTTTATTTAATATTTATTAATATCTTTTATATTATTGCTAGTTTTCTGATTATCTATATAACCAAGTTCTAAAGCTCTGCTATTATAGATATCAGAAGCCTTCTCTTTTTTAATTTTACTATAGTAATTAGCTATTTTCTTATTCTCTGTGGCTAGTATCTGCTTAACTTCATTTAGCATCCTATCAGCTTCACTCTTATAGTTATAATCACTTATTAAACTTATATTATCTTTTAAAGCATCTATAGCCCTTTTTAGATATGAAATATCAGTACTATTTCTTTTTGCTGCTAAATATTGATTCTTAACCATAAGTAATTTTAAAGACTCATCTGTTGGAGTAGCTTTTAGTGCCTCTTGAATATAGAAATTAGCAATTATATGCTCACCAACTTTAATATGTGCATATGCTAACTTTTCAGCTATATCTTTTTGCTCTATAGCAGATATATTACCCTCTTTTAAAGCAATATACTCATTATCTGCTCTATCTAAACTCTCACTAGATATATTATTATCATTAACACTATTTAAAATACTTTTACTTGGTTTAATAGTCTTATTATTTGCACAACTACTAAGTAAGTATATAGATGATAAAACCAAAAGAGTATATTTTGTAAAACTATTCATTACTTCCTACTTTTATATAATGAGACCAGAGCACAATAGGCTTTCTTACGAGCTTTATGAGTTTCTCGTATGCTTTGTTAAACTTTTTTGGATTAGATAAATAGTCCAAAAAAGTTTGCCTTGCCTACAAGAAACCTCAAAAGCTGTGAATGCACCTATTCTACTGTGGTCTCATAATTATTAATTTTCTATTTAAAATACTATTACTTTACTAAGTAAATATATATTAAATTATACCACAACTTAATATAGGAGTTGTAAATTTTAATACTTAAGATATCATTTATAGCAAAATAAAAATATATTTAAGATGAACAACTTAATTTTCTATTTTTATACTCTTGAGGTGTTGATTTTGAATATCTATCTAATTTCTCATGCTCTATATATGGGTTTTTTGCTATTTTTAATAAATCTTTTACTAAAGAGAAATCACCTCTTTGTGCTAAATCAATAGCATCTTGTAGCATATAGTTTTTTAATACATATTTTGGATTAATTTGCAACATATCACTCTTTGTATCTCTACTATTTAACTCTAATCTTTTACTATACCTATTTAACCAATCTTTTAGTGGGTTATGGTATAAAGCTAATTTTAAGAGAGGTTCTTGATCTTTATTGTAATAACTAAGTGTACGAAAAAAAAGTGTATAATCTATCTCTAGAGTCTCCATTAGTGAAAGTAGCTCTTCTATTAAACTGTAATCATCTTTCTCTCGATGCTCTAAGCCTAATTTTTTAGAGATAAGATCTAAATATCTATCTAAATATATAGTATCAAACTCTTCTATAATCTCTTTTAGTATAGATATATCTACAAATTTACTTAATGTTAATGCTAGAGCACTTAAGTTCCATTTAAATATATTTGGCTGGTTTTTAAATGAGTATCTACCACCTCTATCTGTATAATTACATATGTAATTTCTATTATAATCATCAAAGAAAGCAAATGGTCCATAATCTATACTTAGACCAGCTATAGAGAAGTTGTCTGTATTTAGTACTCCATGGTTAAAACCAACTGCCTGCCAAGATGCTACTAGCATTGCACTCTTCGCAACTAACTCTTGGAAAAAAAGAGCAATTTTATCTTCTCTATTTGATAAATGAGAATAGCTCTCTAAAATTGTATACTCTATTAATTTAGCTAACTCTTTATACATACCTTTATGATAAAAATATTCAAAAGTACCAACTCTTATCCAACTTTTAGAGGCTCTAAGTACGACTGCACCACTCTCCCACTCTCCTCTATAGACTCTATGTTTAGAACCAACAATAGATATAGCTCTTGTTGTATCTATACCAAGCCCATGCATAGCTTCACTTACTAAATACTCTCTAATAGAGCTTCTTAATACTGCTCTACCATCTCCATCTCTAGAGTATTTAGTAATACCACTACCTTTAAGTTGCAAGTGCCATCCATCTATTGTACCAATATTTATAGCTCTGCCATCTCCAAGTTGCGGCACAAAATGACCAAATTGATGACCAGCATATACAGATGCAAAAGGTTTTGCACCATCTAATAAAAACTCACCATTTGTAAGCTTTAAAAAATCACTATCACTTAAAGAGTTTAACCCGATCTCTTCTGATAACTCTAGATTAAGATCTATTAAGTAAGCATTTTTTAGTGGCTGTGTAGTCTCTAAATTATAAAACTCTTCTGATAATTTTAAATATGGATTAGTAACTTTTATATTCATATATTCAATATATCTATAAAAGTTTAAATTTTATTTAAAAAGAGATTTAATCCACACTTTTATTTTAGAAAATCTACTCAATCTACTATATAAAACATCAGATCTTAGCTTTAGAAACCTATTAGTTCTCTCTAGATTACTTGGTTTAAAATTATCAATCTTCATCTAGTATCTTCTCTATCTCATAAAATGCATTTTGATTTTTCAATCTAAATTTAATCTCTATTCTTCTTGAGGCATCTTTATCCTCTTCCCCACTTAAAACTACTCTATCATTATATGATCTACCACTAGCAGTTAATAGTTTTTGTAGATTATAGTTTTTAGATATATCTAGTGTTAAAAGATAGTTCATAACCTCTAGTGCTCTATCTTGAGATAGCTTTAAGTTATACATATAGCCACCATCACTATCAGTATGCCCCTCAATAACTACTGTATCAATATTATCTTTGATAGAGAAGTTACTCATTAAAGTTTTAATATATTTAGTAAAATCTAATTTAAGAGATAATTTTGCACTATCTTTTAGACTACTACTACCTTTATCAAAAAGTACTGAAGAGCTAAGCTTTAAAGAGCCATCTTTGGTTACATTTATACTGCTACCTAAACTCTTTTTAAGATCCGCTATAACTCTTAATCTAATACCTGTTAAGAACTTTATTCTCTCCCTCTTTTTTTGAAGCTCATTCAACATGCTCTCATATCTACTCTGTTTACTATCAAGCGCCTCTAGTAGTTTTAACATTTTATTGCTAGTTATATTTAACTCACTATCTTTTTGAGTTAACTCTTTAGATAAAATTAAAACTCTATCTTTATAATCTTTTAACTCATTTTTTGTCTTATTACTATCATCTAATAGGTTTTGCAGTATAACTACCTTGCCATTTAGCTTATCTATAGATGTATTTTTAACAAGTAGTAATTGATTTAAATTTTTTAACTCTTCACTCTTTAGCTTTAAAGAGTTTGATGTGATAGTTAAAGTTTTTTTTGTTTCGTCTATCTCTTTGTCTCTTTTTAACAATAACTCTTTTAATTTAACAATTTGATCAAATTGTAACTTAATATTATTAGTCTGTTTAATAATTTTACTATCTTTACTTTTAACTTTAAGTGCCAACTCTTTTAAATTAGACTCTTTAAACTTTAGACTCTTTTCTGCTTTTATAAGTTTACTCTTTTTTATCTCTAAATCTTCTCTTAATAGGATAGATTTAGAGACTATAGCACCAATAACTAAAATAAATACAAATAGTAAGCCTGCCATTAAATCTGCATATGATATCCAGAAATTACTCTCTATATTGCTCTTGTTATTTTTAAACACACACTACTCTTTTATACTTTTAACGCTAATAACCATACTCTCAATACTATTAACAGCTTTAGCTAATTCACTATCTACTCTACTTAATGCACCATCTAATCCATTATCAAAGTGCTCTAATAGAAGATTTAACTCTTTAGCACTCTTATTAAATTCTAATATATTTTTCTCTAAGTTTATTTTAGCCTCTATACTCTCATTACTCTGTTTAAGCTCTTTTGCTACTCTTTCTAATCCATTAGCTTGATTAACTAGTGTAGTCTCTATCTCTCGTAATCCAATATATGATTTCTCTAATATCTCTTCGTAACTCTTTAGATGTTCTCTATTTATACTTTTTATAAAATCTAAATTAAATGTCTCTCTTAAAACTCTAAGTAACTCATTATCCATTATCGCTTTTTGATTATACTTAAACTTTAAAAGTTCTCTTTTTGACCAAATATCTTTAAAGTAAATGTCCTCTAAAGAGTTAGTATATATCTCTATTTTAGATAAACCTATTCTTTCAAAAAATGTCCACCATAAAGATAGATATATACCAAATATAGAAGCATAAAATGCAGTACCTACACCAGATAGTAGTTTACTAATTTCACCATCTAATTGTAGAGAGCTATCTACTGTAAAGTTTGGCATAGATATGGCTATAGCTATAAATGTACCTAAAATACCAAGCATAGGAAATACACTAGAAGCAACTTTTGCAAAGTTATCATTTCGTATATTTTTAAAATAATCATCCAAAAAATCTCTAACACTTAGTACAGACTTACTCTTACCATCTATTACAAGAGAGCTATTTTCTAAACTCTTCTCTAAAATATTTTTTGTAACATTAAATTGATTTCTTATTTTGCACTCTGCTATATATGCATTATGTCCAACAAAGAGTATAAATATAAAAAATATTACTAATAGTATATAAAAGGAGTAAGTATGAAGGTTTAAAAAGTTCAATACTCCAAAATAATTCAGTGCTAAAAATAGCACAGATAGAAGAGGTACAAAAATTATAATTAAATATCTACCAAAGCAGTTGCCACTATAGCCATTATCCATCAAGTATCCTTTTTAGGGTATTGTATCAAATTTATCTAACTATTGCAATATTTATTACTAAAAACTAACCTTAAGAGTTCATTATCTCATATGGGCGTCTTATCTGCTCAACTAAACTTATAACACTCATTGCCCTACCCTCTCTAGCAAACTCTTTACCTGCTAAATAGACAATTGTAGTAGGAATTGAAAATACACTAAATGCAGCTGCTATATCTGTGTTTGTTTTTGCATCTATAAAGAGTTGCTCTATCTTTGGAAAGTTCTCTTTAAATGCAGTAGATATTTTTGGTTTTAATACATCACATACACTGCAGTTATCGCCCCAAAAATATAGCATTACCCCATCTTTAGTATCTATTAACTCTTTTATCTCTTCTATACTCATTTTTTCTCCTAACTAAACAAAACTTGGTGCATCATTTGCAAATAAAATCAGATCACCACTCTTTGTATTTTGAGCTAAAAACCCTTCGAAATTGCTCTTATCTTTTAAATGCATTAGCTTACTCTCATCTATATACTCTTTAAATATATTGTAGTTTAATTCACCTGTAACTACAACTAAGTTAAAGACTTCATTTGCTCTTTTTGCTACATCTATATTTAGCTTATCATCAACCTCTACTAGACCAGGTGTTATTACTACTTTTCTACCACTATAAGTAGATGCAAGTTCAAATGATGATAGCATACCATCTATATTTCCATTAAAACTATCATCTATAATAATCTTACCACCAGCTTCTATCTTTTGCAATCTATGCTCTACAGGCTTTAAGTTTTGTAAAGATTTTTTAATAGCCTCTTCTTTTATGCCTAGCTCTTTAGCAATTTTAATTGAAGCTGCTATGTTAATAGCATTAAAATCTCCTAAAATATTTGCACAGTAGTAGCTATCTTCTAACGAAAAACAGAGACCACTGAGCGTAGCTTTGATATCTTTAATATCATGTCCAAATAGTTCTATTTTAGGATTAGTTGTTTTAGTATTTGTACTTACATGAATCCAAGCATGCTCTAATCTTTTAGATTTAATTATCTCCATTTTGGTATTTCTAATATTTTCTAAAGATTTAAAGTACTCTATATGTGCTGGACCAACTGTTCCTACTACACAAAATTGAGGATTAAGAAGTTTTGTAATATCTAAAATATCTCCCTTCTCTCTTGCCCCCATTTCGGCTACATAAACTTGAGTATCTGGTGGTAAATCTTCATTTACATCTTTTATAATGCCACCAAGTGTATTTACAGATCTAGGCGTTGCATAGACATTGTATCTACTGCTTAAAAGCTCAGCAATAAAGTTTTTCATACTTGTTTTACCATAGCTAGCTGTAACACCTACGATTATTAAATCTTTAGCATTTTCTATCTTCTCTTCTGCCATATCTTTATATTTATTAAACATCATCTTCTCTACAACTAAAGATGTAATCCAAGCTAAAAGAAGAGGTACAATTAACAAAGTTAAACCTGTTGCGAAGTATAATATTAAAGAATATATAGATAAAGCTGCTAAAAATCTCTTAACCCTACTAGTAAATACTAAAGGCTTATCTAGCTTTTTATACCACAAAAACAGAGCAACAAGATATATAACTAAAACTCCACCTTGCCAAATATTTAATCTAGCAAAACTTAAAGATTCATAGGCAGCAAATGGTACTAAAAAATAGAATATATTCCATAGTGGTTTAGTATGATGAAATATAACCCTATTTAACCTATAGCTATACCACTGCACTGTTGTAATAAAGTAGTATCCAAGTGTTGATACAAATAGAAAATAGACTAAAAAATTTATTATATACATAAAGCTCCTTATGACTCTTTCTCTATAATTTCAGAGATAAATTTAGAATGATTTATAAAAAAGAAGTGGTCTCCGTTTAGTGGATATAGTTTTGAATTAACAATATACTTATTAATATTTTCAGCCGTCCAAAGAGGTGTTGCAGTATCGCTTTTTCCCCAAAATAGAAGTGCTTTGCCACTGTACTCTTTAAAGTTATCTTCAAACTCTTCATTAACTACATACTTAAATGTCTCATACATGCCACTACTCATCTGCTTTGCGTCATCTGCTACAAAAAGTTTTCTAAGTTTTGCAATACCTAGTGGCTTTAAAAGTTTAAATAGTGCAATTTTAGCTTTAACTTTAAAAGGCTTAGGCACTAAAATACCAGCACTAGATAGTAGTACTAAGTTTATTGGCTTCATAAGAGTTGCAACTTTCCCACCAAATGAGTGACCAGCTATAACAGTTGGTTCTACTTTTATCTCTTTTAAAAATATTTTAATAATATTACTATAATCATTTGTAGTTAAAAAATTACTATTAGTGCTATTACCAAATCCTGGCATATCTATATAGATATGTTTAAAACTACTTAAATATTTACTAAAAGAGCTACTCATAATCTCTTTATTACTACCCCAACCATGTAAAAATAGTATGTATCTACTACCACTACCACTGATAGTATAAGAAATTGGGTATATATTACCCCTATATTTAACCTCTTTAACTGCCATTATTTTGCTATGCTCTCTCTTTCTACCATAGTAGTTGGAATACGAAGTTTAGTAGCTCTATCGTACCCATATATATCACTATAGAAGTGCAGCATGCCATTATCTACATAGGCAGTTAAGTATACAACATGCACAGGTATTTTTTGAGCTAAACTAACATATTTGGTCTTTTTACCTTTAAGAATATCTCCTACCTCTTCAAACTTCTCTTTAGTATAAAATGTAGATAGATGCCCAAGTAGTTTTAAAGGCTTCTCTAAACGCATACAACCATGGCTAAATGCTCTTTGTTGATATCCAAATAACTTTTTATTATTAGTATCGTGCATATATACAGCATATCTATTAGGGAACATAAACTTAACTCTACCTAGAGCATTTCTAGAACCAGATTGCTCTATAATTTTATATGGTAGTGCTTTATGTGCCCACTCTGGCTTAAGATACTCTTTCCAGTTAATAGTAGAGGGGTTAACAGTAGGACTATTTAAGCCATAATCTCTCTTAACAACCATATTATGTCTTTTAAGATAGCTTTTATCTTTGATAATTCTTTTAATCTCCTCTTTTCTAGCAATATTATCTGGTACATTCCATGTTGGGTGTACTGTAATATATTTCATCATACTACTAAATACAGGTGTTGGCCAAGTTGGACGACCAGTAATTACATTAAACTCTAAATTGTTTTGGCCATTTTCAAAAAGTCTAAATTTATACTCTGGAATGTTAACCATTACATATGTATTCCAATTATCTGGTTTAAGTAGTTTAATTCTTTCGATATTCTGTTTTATTTTATATTTTTGAACAGGAGATACTGCACTATCATAAGCTTGAACTAAGGGATAAAATTGAGGCATAGATGGTACATATGGCTCAAGTATAGAAGAGATAGTAGCACCACTACCAATTTTAGACTCTATATCACTACTACCTACATACTCTTTATAAAACTCATAATTTGCATTAGAGTTTGAGCTAATAGAAGATTTAAAGCTCTCTGTTTCGATACAGCTATTTGCAAGATTTTCTGTATAACTTACAAGAAGTTTAGTTAATATATTGTCATCTTTTGTCTTTTTATACTGTGCATAGATACCATGCAAATTACACATAGACGAGTATTTATCTTGCTCTAAAATATTAATAAACTCTTCCCTCTGAGAAGAGTTCCAACTATTATTTGTTCCCTTAGTCCCTACACTATTAACATTAGCACAACCAGTTACCAAAATAGATGCTGTAACTGCACTATATAATGTATACTTTAATCCCATATTCCTCTCCTACTATGATTTATAGCTATAAATTATCAAGAATATACCAAAAATTAACTTTTATATTAATTAATTTAACTCTTTTGCACAACATAGTGCAGAGGCAAATGCAAAGGTAAAGTTATAACCACCAAGTTCACCTGTTACATCTAAAACTTCTCCTAAAAAATATAGATTTTTAACTTTTTTTGATTCTAAAGTTAATGCCTCTATCTCATCTACATCTATGCCACCTTTTGTTACTTCTGCTTTGCTATATCCAAATGTACCAGCAGGTGCAAATTTATACTTTTTTAACTCTTTTAATCTACTTATATCAGATTTAGTTAGTAACTTTGCACTCTTATCTTTTAAATTTAATTTATCCAAAAATGCCTTTGTTGCCCTTTTAGGAATTGGTAATAAATTAGATATAGACTTTCCACTATTTAATAGAGTCTCTATATTAATATCTGGTAAAAAATCTATCTCTAAATGACCTTTTTGCCAATATAAAGAGCTATTTAATATGACTGGTCCTGTTACACCCCTATGTGCAAAAAGTAGTGAGCCAATGAGCTCTCTATTTTCAACTTTAACTACTACATCTAAACTTATGCCACTTAGCTCCTTAAAAAAACTCTCACTTGGCTGAAGCGTAAATCCAACAAGTGCAGCAGATGGAGTTTTTATTGTATGACCAAAAGATTTGGCTATTTTATAGCCAATATCACTAGCTCCTAGTTTAGTAAAACTTAAACCCCCTGTTGCAACTACTAAGTTTTTGGCTCTATATAGACCACAACTTGTTTTAACAAAGAATATATCTTTACTTTTATCTACAGATAATATTTTACAATTTAATTTAACTTCAGTATCTCTTGTCTCTTTTAGTAAAATATCTAAAAGATCTTTTGAACCACCCTTACAAAATAGTTCATGACTATTTTTTGTTACACTATCTAAACCTCTTCTTTTAAAGTAATTATCTATATATCTATTGGAAAAACTCTTTAAAATTGAGTTTATAAAATCTTTTTTCGCTAGATAATTACTGCTATTTACTCTTCTATTTGTATAGTTACAACGACCACCACCTGATACCAATACCTTTGCACCCAATTTACTATTATGCTCTATTATTAGAGTCTCTTTTTTTTTATCTAAGTTAGCTGCAAGCATTAATCCAGATGCCCCACCACCTAATATAATATTGTTATAAACCTTAGCCATTAGAGTCTTTGTAGCTTCTTTAAGCCAACTTTTACTAACTCTTGCACGCTACCATTCTCTCCATTTAGAGCCTTTTTAATTGCATCTTTTTTAAATCCTAATGACTCTAGTGCCATTGTTGCCTCTAACACTCCACTACTGTTACTACTATCTTCATCTCCACTTACAATAAAGTCTGCAAGTTCAACCAATATTCTACTAGCAGCTTTTGGTCCAATACCAGGAACTCTCTTAAGCATACTAACATCTTTAGCAGATACTATTTTTGCAAAAGTCTCTGGAGAAAATGTAGAACATACTGCTAAAGCAACCTTTGGTCCTACTCCGTTTATCTTCAGTAGTGTATCAAACATTCTCTTTTCATCTTTATCTTTAAAACCATATAGTGCATTTGTATCTTCTCTAATAATTTGTGTTGTATATAGTTTTACTTTAGAGCTATCTATTTTACTCGAGCTATTTATAGAAATATGCACTTCATGAGTTAAACCTGCTACCAAAATATGTAAGAGCGTTGGCTCTTTATATACTACTTCACCCTCTATTGCTACAATCATTTTCTATCCTACATTACTTTTTTAACATTTTATAGTTATAATACTTTTAAAAAGATGTATTATGAAAATTAAATCTATTTTTTCCAATAGTGGCGGTATTTTATTTTCTAGAATTTTTGGCTTTATAAGAGACTTAACTATGGCATCAGTTTTAGGTGCAAATGTATATAGCGATATCTTTGCAGTTGCTTTTAAACTACCTAATCTATTTCGTCGTATATTTGCTGAGGGTGCTTTTAGCCAAAGCTTTATGCCATCTTTTATTGCTGCAAGATATAAAACAATATTTAGTGTAAAAGTGCTATTAAGGCTACTTGGAGCTATACTAATACTAACTTTAATTGTTAATATTTTTTCATATGAAATAAGTAAAATATTAGCTCCAGGTTTTAAAGCTGAGACATTAATTTTAACATCTAAATATGTAGCTATACAGTTTTGGTATCTACCTCTTATCTTTATAGTTACATATCTTGGAGCACTACTTCAGTATAAAGAGCACTTTGCAACTACTGCTTTTGCGACTACTCTTTTAAATATTGCAATGATTATTGCACTTTTACTATATAAAGATGCACCTAAAGAGCAAATTATTTATGCTCTAAGTTGGGGTGTTATAGGCGGTGGTATTTTACAAGTTGCTATTCATATTATAGTTGCTATAAAAGTTAAAATATTAAGAGTGGTAAGGTTTGGTTTTGTCAATTTAAAAGAGAAAAAAGAGATTGTTAAAAAAGATACAGATAGATTTTTTAAAAACTTCTTTCCAGCTATTTGGGGTAACTCTACTCTACAAATTATGTCATTTTTAGATACTTGGTTGGCATCTTTTTTAGTATCTGGCTCTATTAGTTACCTTTACTATGCAAATAGAATTTTTCAGTTACCTCTTGCACTATTTGCTATAGCTTTATCTATTGCAATATTTCCATCTATCTCTAAAAAGGTAAAAGCAAAAGATAGCTCAACTGCTATAAGAGAGCTAAAAAGAGGTTTTTGGATACTTCTATATCTACTAACAGCTGCAACTGCTGGAGCTATTATTTTCTCTAATGAAATTATATGGCTTCTGTTTGAAAGAGGTGCATTTATTAGATCAAATACTATAGAGGTTGCAAAAGTATTAGATATGTATATGATTGGTCTAATACCATATGGTCTTAGCAAACTATTCTCTTTATGGTTATATGCCAATAATCAGCAGGCAAAGGCAGCAAAAATTGCAACTATATCTTTAATTAGTTATGCATTTTTTGCTCTTGTTCTTATTAAGCCTTTAGCAGCTCAAGGTTTGGCTCTTGCTGGTTCTATAACAGGTATAATTAGTTTTTATTTAACAATAAAACAGTTTGGTATTAACAATATGATAGAAGTAGTAGATAAAAGTAGAACTTTAAAATTTACTTCTATTTTATCGATATTTACGATATTGTTGATACTTATTCACATATTATGGGTGCATATATAATAAAAAACTATTTACATTAAAAAAAAATTAAGCTATAATGTTACTGTGTAAACAAAATAACTTAAAAAGGATGAGAGATGAACACAAGCATCGTAGGAAAAAATTTAGAGCTTACAGAGCCTATAAAAAACTATGCCGAATCAGCATTTGAGGCAATAAAAAAATATAATTTAAATATTATATCTGCTAATATTGTGTTATCTACAACAAAAAAAGGTGACTTTTCAGTAGAGTTTGTAGTAAATGTTAAAGATAAACATACAGTAGTAATCACACAAAAAGATAAAGATCTATATGCTGCTATTGATTTAGCACAAGAGCGTGCTAAAAAGAATTTAAGAAGATATGCCGATAAACTTAAAGATCACAATAAGATTGGAATTAAGAATTTAGATAATGGTGAATCAGAAGCTCCAATAGCAGAAGAGTTAGAAGAGGAGTTTGTACAACTAGAGCTTAAACTATATAAGCCACTAGATTTTGAAGAGGCAAAAGTATTACTAGATGACTCTAAAGAGAATTTCTTTGTATTCCAAGACTCTGATGGTAATACAAGAGTTATTACAAAATTAGAAAATGGAAAATATGGGCTATACTAGCCTTTAAAGTAAGGGTTTAAACCCTTACTTTTTACTTAGATAGACTTACCTTAAACTATTCAAACTTAAATTTTAAAATAACTTGTTATAATACTAGCATATTAAAAAGGTTAATATTATGATAGATTTAATAAAAAAAGAGATACATAAAGTTGTTATTGGTCATGAAGAGCTTATAGACTCTATGTTAATAGCAATATTAAGTGAAGGGCATATTCTTTTAGAGGGTCCTCCAGGTGTTGCTAAAACTACAGCTGTTAATGCACTAGCTAAAGTTATGGGTTTTGAGTTTAAGCGTATTCAGTTTACTCCAGATCTGCTACCACTAGATATTACCGGTAATGAAGTACTAGATTTATCAAATAATAGTTATAAAATAAAGCATGGACCGATTTTTACAAACTTACTTCTAGCAGATGAGATAAATAGAGCTGGTGCAAAAGTACAATCTGCTCTACTAGAAGCTATGGCAGAGAAGCAAGTAACTATTGGTGAGGAGAGCTTAAAATTAAATGATCCATTTATAGTATTAGCAACTGCAAATCCAATAGACCAAGATGGAACATATAACTTACCAGAAGCCTCTTTAGATAGATTTATGTTAAAAGTAAAAGTTGGCTACAATACCCATAAAGAGGAGTTCGAAATAGTAAAAAGGGTTGCAAATAAAAAGTTTGAAAATATAGATGCAGTTGTAACACCAGATATTTTTAATAATCTAAAAAAATCTTCAGAAAATGTACATATAGATGATGCACTAATAGAGTATATGTTAGATATTATTTATGCTACAAGAGAACCTAAAAAATATAATTTAGAAGATATAGAAGAGTATTTAGATTATGGTGCAAGCCCAAGAGCTAGTATAGATATTTATAAAGCTTCTAAAGCAATAGCTTTTATAAATGGTAAAGATTACGCTACTCCTTTTGATGTATCTAAAAGTGCTTTTTTAACACTAAGACACAGATTAAAACTAAACTACAAAGCAAAAGCTGATGGTATAGATGCAGATACAATTATAGAAAAAATATTAGAAGAAGTAGTAGCACCATAATGGAGTATAAAGATATACTATTAAGAAGCAAAAGATTACTTACTCTTGATCTATTTGGAGAGAATGATACAAAATCTGTAGGTAGTGGATTAGATTATCAAGGTAGTAGAGAGTACACATCAAGTGACGATATTCGTCATTTAAACTGGAGGCAAATGGCAAAAGCTGGAGGTGCTTCTGTAAAAGTATTTGCTGAACAAAAAGAGTTAAATATAGTAATTGCATATCTAGCCTCTGGTAGTTTAAATTTTGGTGAACCAACTAAGCATGATAGTGCTACTACTGCGGTTACAGCACTATCATTTGCGACACTAAAAAGTCAAAATAGTTTAACAACAATCTATCTATCAAAAGATATAAAAGAGATTAAAAGAGAGAGTAAAGATATAGATAATACCTATAAAATATTTACTAATTTTAGTAAAACTAAAGCAGATGGCGCTACGCTTAACTCTAAAGAGATCATAGAGTATATAGATCTTACAATAAGTGCAGCCTCTATAATATTTTTTATAGGCGATTTTTTAGAAGATATAGATATATCCATACTTAATTTAAGACATGAAATATATCTACTTATAATTAGAGACAACAGCGAAGAGAGACTAGAGCTTAATGGAAGATATAATATTTTAGATACAAACTCAGATAAATCTAAAATAGTAAACATAGATAAAAATATTATTAAGCACTACAATCAATATATGAAAAAATTTGATTTAAATTTAGAAAAAAGTTTGCAAAACGCAGATATAAAGTATACAAAAATATATACGAATGATGACCCTATAGATAAAATAGTTAGGATGCTAAGTAGTAGTAATGAGTAAAAATATAGAGCAATTTAACGATATATTTCCAGCAGAGTATATAGAACCACAATATAGCTCTTTTAATTTATACTATATTGTTGCAATAATAGCTATTATAATAGTTACTATTGCAGTCTATTTTGCACTAAAAAAGAGAGTTCAAAAGAGTGTTAATTCTACTTTAGAAGATCTTAAAGTTTTAGATTTTAGCTCAAATATTAACAAAGATAAACTATATAAATTTACAATATTAGCTAAAAAATATACCCAAAATAGAGAAGATAAAGAGCTTGATTATATATTAAAAACAATATCTAAATATAAATATCAAAAAAACAACCCAAAAATAGATGAAAATATAGTAAAACAAATAGAGAGTTATATTAAAAATGCAACTTAATACTATTACCCTACTCTACCCATATCTACTCTTAATTTTACCACTATTTATAATATGTCAAAAAGTATGCCAAGAGAGTATAAAAACTGTTAGATTCTCTAATTATAAATTATTAACTAAACTAACTTCAAAATATAGTAATATAAAAAAGATATTGTTATATCTTACTATTTTTTTACTCTCTTTTGCACTATCTACACCTGTTATAAAAGATAAACATAGAGAGAATCATAAAGATGGATACAACATCTCTTTACTTTTAGATGCCAGTGATAGTATGTATGAAGATAATCGCTTTAAAATAGCCAAACAGATACTAAAAGAGTTTATAAGCAAAAGAGATAATGATGCTATATCATTAACTGTTTTTGGAGATTATGCTTTTATAGCTTCTCCTTTTACTACTAACAAAAATGGCTTATATACAATATTAGACTATCTAAAACCAGGAGTAGCAGGCGATAGAGCAACAGCACTTTATGAAGCAATATACCTAAGTAGTAATATTTTCAAAAAAACTAAAAGTAAAAAAAGAGTAGCAATTTTATTAACAGATGGTATCAACACAATTAATAGTGTTACTCTAAAAGATACTATATCTAAAGTTAAACAAGAGCATATTAAGCTATATGTAATATCTATAGGCAATAGTGGTGATAGTAATAAAAACATATTATCAAAATTAGCAAGTAGTAGTGGTAAACTATATACTATAAATAACCCAAATGATTTAAAAAGTATCTATGAAGAGATAGATGCCCTAGAGAGAAGTAAAATAGAGATAAGTAGCCAGTTATATCTACAATATTTTTATATATATCCTCTAATTTTAGCAATAATATTTATGCTAATATATACGACTTTAAATAAAAAAGATAATCTAATAGTCAATCTATTTATATTAATCTTAATAGCAATATCAATATCTCAGCCAAAAGTTTATAATAAAACTAGCGCTAAACAAAAAGATAGCATAGCTATAAATATTGCTTTAGATATTGGACAATCTATGGAAGCTACAGATATATACCCAAGCAGAGTACTATTTGCAAAACATAAAATAACAAATTTAATAAGTAAACTTACAAACCAAAAAGTATCTATATTTGTATTTAATAAAGAGTCATATTTAGTCTCTCCATATAGTAAAAACTACGAAAATTTAATTTATCAAATAGAGCATATAGATCCACAACAGAGAGATAATAAAGAGTCAAATCTACTAAAACTACTAAAAGCTATAGTTAAAGTTAATAAAAATAGAGAAAAACAAAATATTTTACTATTTACAGATATTAGCAAATTAACAAGTGTAGAAGAGTCTATAGATTTTGCTAAAATAAATAATATTAGAATATATACCTATTTTATAGCTACAAATAGTGGCTCACCAATAGTTATAGATGGTAATATAGTAAAAAATAAACTTAATACTATAGAGCTATTTAAACCTAATATATTAGATAAAAAACTTTTAAAATCAGTAGGTACTATACAAAACTACTCTATAAAGAGTAGCGATATCAATATTATATTAAACAATATAAAAGGTGATATGGGCTCTTCTGATTCAGTAGAGAGAAGCTCTACTACTGAACTATATTATATTTTTACTATAATTGCATTAAGTATAATATTTTATTTAAACATAGGAGTTAAACTATGGAGAAGATAAAGTATATTCTACTATTGAGTATAGTATTAAATGCAAATAGTATAGCTATAAAAGCGCAAGATAAATATAATCAACATCACTTTAAAGAGTCATTAAAGCTATATTTATCTATAGATAAAAAGAGTGATAAAATATACTACAATATAGCTACTACACTATATAGATTAAAAAGATACAAAGAGGCTATAAACAACTATAAATTAGTTAAACAAAAAAATATGCAAGGTAGAGTTTTATACAATATAGGCAACTGCTACATTGCTCTAAATATATATAAAGAGGCTATAGTTTTTTATAAAAGTTCACTTAAATATATAGATAATAATATAGTAAAAGATAATCTAAAAAAAGCACAAAAAATAGAAAATATTCAAAAATTAAATAAATTTTGCAAAGTTTCAAATCCATTTAAATCAAATGTAGAGCGTGAGTTAAAAAACTTTGATAATGAAGATATATCTAAAAATTTAAAAGATGCCAAATATAAACCAACAAATATTCAAAATAATATATCTAACCAACTAAGCAGTAGCAGATTTAAGGTAATTAAAAATTCAGAGTATAGAAAAGTATATAGATATAATAAAAATAGTAGAGCTATATCTCAAAAATATATAGAAAAAGAGATTAGTAGTAGACTAAAAAATAGAGAACTTAAGAGTCTATTAATTCCGATAAAGGATAAAAATGATTATTAGAAAAATAGTAGTAATTTTGCTTATAGTAGATAGTATATATAGTGCATCTTTAAAATTGAATATTTCAAAACAAAATGCCTACTTAAATGAACCAATTATTGCAACTTTAACTTTAAGTTACAATAAAGAGGAGAATATAAGAGATATAAAATCTATAGAGTTTAAAGCAAAAGATATTATAGCTAAAGTAGTATCTACTAAAAAAGTAACCAATAGTATAAATAGATTAGTAATCTATAACTTACAGCTATTTCCGAAAAAAACAGGAACTCTATTTATTCCAAGGCAAGATATTAAAATATCTACATTTGATAAAAAATTATTACAAACAAGTTGGAAAAAGATATATAGTAATGAAAATATAATAGTTGTTAAAGATATACCTAATAATCTAGATATATCAGGAAATCTAAATATAAAAGCAAATTTAAATAGAAAAAAATATAAATCTAAAGAGCCAATAGCCTTAACTATAACTATATATGGATTAGGAGCAACCGACTCTATTAAACCACTTAAATTAAACCTACAAAACCAAACAATTTTTAATGAAACTCCAATTATAAAAGAGGAAACTATTAATAGTAAAATTAATAATAGTTTTACTCAAAAATTTATTATAGTAGCAGAGAATAATTTTACAATACCAGCAATAGAGTTTAAATACTTTAATATAGATACTCAAATGGTTGAGTATCTATCTACTAAGCAGATCAATATAGAGATATCAACTCAAAAAAAATCTACATTCAAAAGTTATTATATAGTAGTATCTACAATTTTAGGCTTTCTATTTGGGGTTATAAGTACAATTTTACTCTACAAAGTCTATAACAATAGTAGAGTAAAAAGCTCTAATCTAATAATTAATATAAAAAAATCTAAGAGAAATAAAGAGCTATATAATAGACTACTACCATATATAAATAGATATAAATTAGATGAGCTATTAGTTAAATTAGAAGAGAATATAGATACCAATTTAAATCTAAAACAGTATAAAAAAGAGGCAATTACTATAGTTAAAAAGATATCTATAGCCTCTTAAGATATATACTATAAATTTTCTATACTATTTAAATTTTTATCTATTAAATCAAAAAAAGTTCTATTATTTTCTATATTTTTTAAAAATATATCTACACCTTGTGGTTCGTTTTTATTGCCGTGTAGTAGTATAATAGAACCCTCCTTTATACTTTGATTTTTTGCTACCCAAGTGTTAGAACCTATAGTAATTAAACCCAATTTTTTAACCTTCTCTATACTTTTTTTATCAGATACAAGTCCAGGAAATCTAAAAAAAATAGATGGTGTAATACCATTATTTATTAGCTCTATCTCTAAATCTAATATATCTTTTTCTAAATTTTCATCTTCTAATAGAACAAAGTTTCTATTTAAAGGTACTTTTTTGTTATATCTATGATAAGCAGTATGGTTACCCCAAGTAATATTTAGCTTTCCACTCTTTTGCCAATTTATAAACTGTAGTAGCTCTTTTTTATGTCTTACAATCCATCTTTTAGTAATAAATAGAGTAACAGGAACTGGATTTTTAAACTTAGCAATTAAAGCTTTATATAATCTATCTTCAAAGCCTTTTTTAGAAGATGGACAAAGATCGGTACTAATTATAACTCCACTACTTGAACTTACTACTCCATCATTTTGTAAAGGATAAGGTACTTTAGTAGAAGTATCTAAAAGTTCTCCATATCTACCTAGTGTATCACATTTAAAAAGTGGCTCATTAGCTTCTATAAAGCCACTTTTTAAACTACTTTTATCTACAACTAAGTAGTAATTATTATTAATTTTATTTAAATATCTTATTGCAACATACTCTTTATTAGCCAAAGTAATACATCCAAATGTAGCTTTATATGTAAAGGCAACTAGAAACTGGCTTAAAATTGATAAAATAATTATATATCTCATAAGCAATATTATAATACAATAGTTTTAAAAAAGGTAGTCTATGCAAAGATTAAAAGGCATTAGTAGCTTTATTGTTATGGATATTGTAAAAAAAGCAAGAGAGCATAGCGACTCTATACATTTTGAGATAGGCGAGCCAGATTTAAAGCCAAATCCAAAAGTAGAACTTGCAGCTATTAAAGCACTACAAGAGTCTAAATTTGGATACACACAAAGCCTTGGACTACAAAGTTTAAGAGAAAAAATTGCCAAACACTACAGTAGCACTTATGGCATAGATTTAGATTATAAAAATATAATTATAACACCAGGTACAAGTGGTGCTTTTTTAGTTGCATACTCTTTAACTTGTGATTATAATGGCTCTTTGGGCTTTAGCGACCCAGGATATCCATGCTATAAAAATATATCTAACCTTTTATATATAAACCCAACTAAAATAGAGGTATTTAGCAATAGCAATTTTCAAATTACAAAAGAGCATCTTAATGGTTTAAATCTCTCTGCTTTACAGATATCTAACCCAGCAAATCCAACTGGAAATATCTATGACTATAGTAATTTAAAAGAGCTTATAGAGTATTGTAATAAACACTCAATTGCCTTTATTAGCGACGAACTATACCATGGTTTAACCTATGATACCAAAGTAGAAACAGCGCTAAAATTTAGTAAAGATGTTTTTGTAATTAATGGATTCTCAAAATACTATCTAATGCCAGGGTTTAGGGTTGGTTGGCTAATAGTACCAGATAACTACATAAAAAAAGCAGAAGAGATAGTACAAAATATATTTATCTCTGCACCTACTATTAGTCAATATGCAGCTTTAGATGCTTTTGATTATAGCTATCTTAAAAGCAGCAAAAATATATTTAAAACTAGAAGAGATTACCTCTACAATGAGCTATCAAAACTATTTAAAATACCAACACTCCCAAGTGGTGCATTTTATATTTGGGCAGATATATCTAAATATGAAAACAATAGCCAAATTTTTGCTCAAAAGCTATTTAGTAAAACCCATGTAGCAGTAACTCCTGGTATAGACTTTGGCACAAACCAAGCAGAGAAATATGTTAGATTTGCCTATACAACCAACTTAGAGAATATTAAAGAGGGTATTAAACGAATAAAAAAGTTTTTAAAAGATGAGTATCTATCTATCTAATAGATCTTTCAAACTAGCCATTGGCTCTTTGCCATCAAGTAGTTGGCTAACCTCTGTTGCAATTGGCAGATAGATATTTTTATCTGTTGCTATTTTTACAATTGCTTTGGTTGTATAAACACCTTCTGCTACTTCTCCAAGCTCTTTTAGTATAGTATCTAACTCTTTACCCTCTGCCAAGCCAAGACCAACTCTAAAGTTTCTAGACAACTTGCTACTTGCTGTTAAAAATAGGTCTCCAGCTCCTCCAAGAGATAGAAAAGTCTCTTTTTTTGCTCCAAAGTATTCTCCAAAACGGCTCATCTCTACCAATCCTCTTGTAATTAGGGCAGCTCTTGCATTGTTGCCAAGCCCCAAGCCTTCGCAAACCCCTGCAGCTATTGCAATAGCATTTTTATATGCCCCACTAACCTCTGCACCTACTACATCAGTATCGCTATATGCTCTAATAAATGGTGGCATTGCAGTAGCAAACTCTTTTGCCAACTCTATATTGCTAGAGCTAACAACAAGAGCTGTTGGTAGCTTCTTAACCACCTCTGCAGCAAATGATGGACCACTTAAAAATGCCAACCTTTCTTTTGGTACAAAATCTTCGTAAACTTCGTTTAAAAATTTACCACTACTAACTTCTATACCCTTTGCAGCAATTAAAAGTTTTTGCCCACAATCTACAAAATGCTCACTCATAAACTCTTTTACAAACTGCGTAGGTATTGCCATTACTAAATACTCTCTCTTTAGTCCATCGGCAATTGTTACAAAGTTTTCTAACTCTCTTCTATTTCTTGAGGTTACTACCACACTGTTTTTCTGGCTATAAGCAACAGCCAAGGCACTCCCCCACTTTCCTGCTCCTACTACACAAATATCCATTTTAGCCTCCGTGTGCTTTAATAAATTTATCTATATTCTCCTCTTTTCCAACAAGTAACAAAATATCATCTTCATCTATTTTATGCTCTTGCCCTGCTGTTGTAAATATAAAGTTTTTACCCTTCTCTAAATCTACCATACCTATAAAAATAATATTATAACTATCAAAATCTATAGTGCTAACCATTTTACCATCTAAATCAGACTCTTTAGTAATTGTGAACTCTTTAAATATAAGACCATGAGAGTTATTTATAAACCCCTGCAAAAACTCTGATGAAGCTGGTTTTAAGAGAACATTTTTGATCATCAGTCCACTTAATCCGTAGGTATCAATAACTCTATTTGCTCCTGCCATCTTTAGTTTATCAGTTAAGTGTATCGAGTTAGATAACCCCATAATATATAATTTTGGATAGAGCTCTCTAATAGACAAAGTTAAAAAGAGGTTTTTATGGTTATTATCCATTGCACATATTACTCTATCTACACTCTCTAATCCAAGACTCTTAATACTCTCATCATCATACATATCATAAAGCTCTACATCTAAGCCATCATTAACTGCTTCATTATATATATCTTGCACTACTACTTTTATCTTTATAGTATAGTCAAACTTACTAAGAGCTTTATATACAGACTTTCCAAATTTACCATAACCAAAAATATATATTACATTACTCATGAGTAGCTTCCTAAATTGTGTAACTCTCTAAAATACTCTATTGCAATCTTGTTACCTAATACAATTAAAATATCTCCATCTTTAACTATATAATCACTTTTAGGGTTAAAGATAAGCACTCCTTTAAATCCCTTTTTTATAGCAAATAGAACAATATTGTATCTATTTAAATCAAGCTCTTGAACACTTTTATCTTTAATTTTAGAGTAGTTATCTATATAGTATTCATCTAATGTAGCAACATTTTTACTGCTTAAAATTGCATTTACTGCTTTAAATATAGTTGGGTATGCAATAGAAGATGTCAATACAGATGAAGCAAGCTCGTTTGGCAATACGACTCTATCTACTCCTGCTCTAACATACTTATTATACAACTTTATATCTCTAGCAGCTGCTATTACTCTTATTTTTCTACTTAAACTCTTTGCATTTAAAGTTATATAGATATTTTCAACATCATCACCAGTTAATGCAAGTAGTGTAATTTTAGAGCTATTGTTATAGAATCTCTTTAAGACCTCATATCTACTTGCATCATCGTTAATTGCACGATACCCACTTAGATTTGCCTCTTGAACTCTGCTTGCATCATTATCTAAAATAATATACTCATTGCTATCTATTAATTCTCTATTTTTTTGTAAAAAAACCTTAGTTAGCTGCCCATAGCCACATATAACCAAAAATTCACTTTTAGATTGCAGATGCTCTGTAATTCGATCCTCTTTAAGCTCGTGCAGCTTCTCTGAAAATGCCGATACAATTACAGATGTTGCAAAAGATATCATTGTAATACCTAAAATAATAATTACAAGAGATACAACTTTTCCAGGTATTGTAACTGGTGAAATATCACCATATCCAACTGTTGTAATTGTAATAAAAGACCAATACAAGGCATCTATTAAAGACTTAATATTCTCATTTTCCATATCTTCTAGCGTATATATAGCCAAACCACCAACTACAACAACAAATACAAATAGTACAAGCAGAGTTAAAAGCTCAAATTTTCTATCGCTCAAAACCTCTACAAACTGATACAAACTTTTAGAGTGCTTTAGTAGCTTTAAAAATCTAAAAAGCACAAAAATACGCAAAATTCTAAGTGGTCTATATGCAGGTAAAATTGCCAATAGGTCAATAATAGCAACTGGAGTAATTATATAAGATAGTTTTTTTAGTAAACTCTTAAAAAATATTCTATAGTAGTTTGGCTTTATGCCTATAATTTTAGCTTTATTATACTCCGTTAAAATATCTTTATGAATATCATTATATAGCCAAAAATTCACCATATACTCTATTAAAAATATAGCCGAAGCAAAATATACAGCATAATACTCTAACCATACAGGAATTGGGTTTTTAACCTCATAAATAAATATTGCAACAGAGCTTAAAATTAAAACTATTAAAAAGTAATCAATCCACTGCTTAACTTTATTAGTTGGATCTTTAAAGATAGTTCTAAAATAGGCTTTTGTATCTCTATATTTTTTAGAACGAGCAAGGTAGAGAAATGGAGACATAAAAATAGTTTTTTCTCTACTTTTTGCCATTAGCTAAGTCTTTGTTTTAATAGTTCATTTACTTTTGCAGGGTTTGCACTACCTTTGCTAGCTTTCATAACTTGCCCAACAAAGAAACCAAATAGCTTATCTTTACCACTTTTATACTCTTCTATTTTGTCTGGATTTTTTGCCAAAATATCATCTATAATTTCTAAAATTGCACCATCATCGCTAACTTGCTTTAACCCAAGTTTTTCAATAATGCTATCAACATTGCTATCTTCATTCTCTAGCATATAGTCTAAAACATCTTTTGCACCCTTACCAGATATTGTGCCATCTGTAATTTTTGCAATTAAACTAGATAACACACTACTAGCAACTGGTGAGTTTTCTATACTTAAGCCCAGTTTGTTTAGCCTACCTAGTAGCTCTTGCGTTAGCCAAGTTACTGCAAGTTTTACATCTGAACCACCATTAAGTAACTCTTCAAAATAGATAGCCAACTCTTTTTGAGCAGTAATAACCTCGGCATCGTATAGCTTTATCTTTAACTCGTTTACATAACGCTCTACCTTTTGCGCTGGTAGCTCACCAAACTCTTTTGCCTTGCTTATCATCTCTTTTGTTGCAACAACTGGGCGTAAATCTGGGTCTGGAAAGTAGCGATAATCTGCTGCTTCCTCTTTGCCACGCATAGACTTTGTTACACCACTCTCTACATTAAATAGCCTAGTCTCTTGCCAAACTTCATCTTCATAAACACCATCTTCGTAAGCTTCTATCTGTCTCTCAATCTCATACTCAGCAGCTTGTTTTACAAACTTAAAAGAGTTAATATTTTTAATCTCAACTCTTGTTCCAAACTCTTTTTGTCCCTTTGGACGAATAGATACATTAACATCGCATCTAAACGACCCCTCTTGCATATTTGCATCAGAAATATCAAGATACCGAACAAGCGAATGAAGCTTTTTTAAATACTCTACAGCCTCTGAAGCACTTCTCATATCTGGTCCACTTACAATCTCTAGCAGTGGTGTTCCGGCACGGTTTAAATCGACTTTCGATATACTCCCCTCATGCATGCTCTTGCCAGCATCTGCCTCTAAGTGAGCTTGCGTAATTGTAATAATCTTCTCTCTGCCATCATCACCATTTATCGCCATTTTACCATTCTTTACAACAGCCTTATATAGCTGAGTAATCTGATAAGCCGATGGACTATCTGGATAGAAGTAACTCTTTCTATCAAAAAACGAAGTCTCATTTACATCTGCATCTACAGCATACCCAAACCTCATAGCCTTAATAACCGCCTCTTTGTTAACAACAGGCAAAGCCCCAGGAAGAGCCAAACAAGTAGGACAAGTATTACTGTTAGGCTCTGCCGCAAAACTCGTAGCACAAGAGCAAAAGAGCTTAGTTTTAGTATTAAGTTGAACATGAACCTCTAAACCAATCACAACTTCAAACATATAGTATTTCCTTCTAATTTATAAATTGGGCTAATTATACCATTTTAGCCATTAAAGCTTAGCAAAGGATTTTTTTAGTGATTGGTAATTAGTGATTAGTTTTTGGTTTTTGGATGTGAGGCTCATTATAATGTAGGGTGCGACATTTCGCACCAATTTAAATGTTAAACGGCATTAAAGTATGCCACAATTAAAAGAAAATAGGTATTTTGTTATTTTACAATATGTTAAACCTTTTTGAATCCCTCAAAAAAAGCCAAAGCCCCAAGTAACCTACTCTTAACCTCACCCTCATCAAGCCCCTCAATCCACTCACGCAACTCATCAAAACTCCAAGCACCCAAACCAACACCATCATACTTCTGCTTCCACGCCTCAATATCTACTGTTTCCCCACGAGCAATGGCTTGAAATATCTTTAACATCTCATAGTGAATAAAAGTCTCTTTTTGATTTTGAAACAGTTCAATGTATT
>CAMZLH010000028.1 GCA_947311565.1 uncultured Nitratifractor sp. | reverse complement strand
CTGTATATCCTACAGTAGAATCAATTTCTGTAGCAAACAAGATAGATGTAGTTAGCAGTAGTAAAAAGTATATCTTCCTCATATAAGACCTTCAGTAATTAGTACTTGCAATTATACCAAATAAACCATAAAAAGCCCCTTAAATAAAAATTTATGCCTATATATTAGTCTTTAGTCTTTGCATTTGCATTTGGTCACTCAATGCTTCTGCTTATTGCTGGTATCTCTTTGTGGTTGGTAAAAACTTAGAAACTTAGGGTCAGGTGACAAACCACAAATCCCAACAAGAATCTAAGAAATTATAGGGTCAGGTGACAAACCACAAATAAAGTAGAAAACAGCTATAATCTCTACTCCAACTAAAGAGGAGTAGAGTATGGCAAGAAGACCAAGACTAGATATGGCAGGATTTCATCATATCATAAACCGAGGTGTGGCAAAATATAAAGTGTATAGATGTAATGAATATAAAGAGAAGTTCTTTCTCTCTCGTGCCAAAGCTCCAGCTTTGGCACGCATATTTCTTGTTCCAAATGTTCTCATTTGGAATTCATACAGAAGCTAAATATTATAACAATTACCAAAAGTCAACAACCAATACACCAATACACCAATACACAAATCACTATACTTTTAGTTACTTGTTGACTGGTTAACTGGTTATTGGTTAATTTTTGTCTATTTTGGTATAACTTATTCCAACCTTCAACCTATTACTTCTTCCTTTTTACCTATTACTTAAAAAAACCAAAAGCCAATCACTAATTACTAATCACCAATATCCCATCCCATATAAAACTTTTGCTACAATTACATTAATAAATGGTTAAGGATAGGCAATTGACTACTACAGAGATTATAAAAGATTTAATAGAGAAAAGAATATTAGTAATAGATGGGGCTACTGGGACTCAGATTCAGTCTTTGGATATTCCTGCATCGGCTTGGCTTGATGAAAATGGGGAGGATCAAGAGGGGTGTAATGAGCTTTTGAATATGACTGCAAGGGATTTGATGTATAGTGTGCATCATCGCTATGGCACGGCTGGGGCGGATTTGATTAAGACTAATACTTTTGGGGCTATGCCTTGGGTTTTGGATGAGTATGGGCTGGGACACAGGGCTTATGAGCTTTCTCGGGCTGGGGCTGAGATTGTAAAAGAGGTTTGCGATAAGTTTAGCACGCCCAATAAGCCTCGTTTTGTGCTTGGCTCTATTGGTCCTGGGACTAAACTGCCATCGCTTGGGCATATTCATTATGACCAGATGTATGAGGGGTATAAGATTACTGCCAAGGGGCTTATTGATGGCGGTGTTGATCTTTTTTTGCTTGAGACTTGCCAAGACCCTTTGCAGATAAAGGCGGCAATACACGCTTGTGAAGATACTTGTAAAGAGCTTGGTGTAGATGTGCCTATTATGGTTTCGGTTACTATTGAGCTTAGTGGCTCTATGCTTATTGGAACAGACGCGGCGACTATTGTTACTATTTTGGAGCCGTTTGATATTTTGTCTTTGGGCTTTAACTGTGGGACTGGTCCAGAGCAGGTTACAAAACATTTAAAGATTTTTAGTGAGCTTTGGCACAAGCCAATATCGGTAAGTGCAAATGCTGGTTTGCCACAAAATAGAGGTGGCTATACATACTATCCAATGGGTCCAGATGAGTTTACAACTAAACAGCTTGATTTTACCAAGTTTGATGGTGTTAGCTTTTTGGGTGGGTGTTGTGGAACTACCCCTCAGCATATTCATACACTTCAAAAAGCAGTAGAGAGCCTTAAGCCAAAACCACCAAAGGGTAAGGTTGAGCCTACTATTGCATCGTTATTTAATACAACTGACCTTTATCAAAACCCAGCACCCCTGCTTATTGGTGAGAGAAGTAATGCAACTGGCTCTAAAGCTTTTAGAGAGCTAATTTTAGCAGGTGATTACGAAGGCACTCTAACAGTTGCACAAGCTCAGGTTCGCGATGGCGCGCATTGCCTAGATGTAAATGTGGAGTTTGCAGGGCGTGATGGGGCTAAGGATATGCGTGCTGTTATGGAGCTATATAACCAAAAGGTTCCACTGCCTCTAATGCCAGATGCCACAAGGGTGCATACCATGGAAGAGGGGCTAAAGTGCATTGGTGGAAAGCCTATTATTAACTCTGTAAACTTAGAAGATGGTGAAGAGAAGTTTCATGAGATATGTCGCCTGGCTAAGCGATATGGAACTGCACTTGTAGCGCTAACTATTGATGAAGTGGGTATGGCAAAAACTAAAGAGCAAAAAGTTGCTGTGGCTGAGCGAATGTATGATATGGCTGTAAATATGCACGGAATTGACCCTAGAAATCTAATATTTGATGTGCTTACATTTACTGTTGGTAGTGGTGATGAAGAGTATAGAGATGCAGCTATAGAGACTATGGAGGCAATTAGAGAGCTTCATATTAGACACCCAGAGGTTGGTACAACTTTGGGGCTTTCTAATATATCTTTTGGGTTAGATGCTCACGCTAGGCGTTACTTGAACTCTATATTTTTGCACCACTGTATAGAGGCTGGGCTAACGAGTGTAATTATAAATGTTAAACATATTATACCGCTTTCTAAAATGAGCAAAGAGGATATTGAGATTTGCGAAGAGTTGCTATTTAACCCTGATGAGCAGAGCCTATTTAAGTTTATAGATCACTTTAGCGATGTTGTTGTAGATGATAGCAACACAGATGAAGAGTTTAATAAGCTTAGTACAGAAGAGAAGATTAAGAAGCTTTTAATGGATGGCGACAAAGATAGAATGATTCCACTAGTAGAAGAGGCGAGAGTCGAACTAAACCCCGATGATATTGTAAATGTTATCTTAATTGATGCAATGAAGGTAGTTGGAGAGCTATTTGGCTCTGGGCAGATGCAGCTGCCATTTGTATTACAAAGTGCCGAAACTATGAAAGCAACAGTTGATTACCTAAACCCATATTTGACAAAACAAGAGAAAGATACCGATACAACACTAGTTGTTGGTACTGTTAAGGGTGATGTACACGATGTGGGTAAAAATTTGGTAGATATTATACTTTCGAATAATGGCTTTAAGGTTATTAATGTTGGTATTAAAGTAGAGCTAGATACATTTTTAGAGACAATGGAGAGTAACTCTATTCAGGCAATTGGAATGAGTGGTCTCTTGGTAAAATCGACAGCAGTTATGAAAGACAACTTAGAAGAGATGGCAAGTAGAGGCATTACAATACCTGTGCTTTTGGGTGGAGCAGCACTTACAAGAAGCTTTGTAGATGACTTTTGTCGCCCAATCTATAAAGGAGCAATTTTCTATTGTCGTGATGCATTTGATGGTGTTGTAGCAATGAGCAGAATAGAAAAATACAACGAAGACCCAAGTGTAGGCTTAGATACTCGCCTTGCTGGGGACATGAAAGAACGGGTAGTTAAAGAGAAAAAAGAGATAATTATTCCACCTTACGAAGAGATTAAAATGCCAAAAGAGATAGATATTCCGACCCCTCCGTTTTGGGGCAGAAGAGTGCTTACCAAAGATAACTTGGATTTAAATATGGTCTTTGACTGGGTAAATCAAAAGAGCGTTATTAAGATGCACTGGGGATATAAACGGGGCAAAATGAAGCCAGATGAGTATAAAAAGCTTTTAGAAGATAAAGTTTATCCAGCATACGAGCGAATAAAAGAGCAATTTTTAGATGAAGATATGTTTAACCCTACAATAATTTATGGCTACTATCCGTGCCGAAGTAGTGACCAAGATTTATATCTGTTTAATGAGAGCGAGGGGTGGAATGTAGATGCAAATGCTAACAAAGAGCCATTTGAAGATATAAAAAATAGAGCCATTACAAACTTTACCTTTCCAAGACAGGGCAAAAAGCCGCACCGTGCGTTAAGCGACTTTTTTAGAAGTGACAGACACGATGTAATAGCCCTAACATGCGTAAGTGCTGGAGAGAAGTTCTCTGAGTATGAAAAAGAGCTTTACGATAGTGGCAAATATTTAGAGTACAACATGGTTCACGGCTTCTCTGTAGAGCTTGCAGAGGCACTAGCTGAGGTAGCACACAAACAGATTAGAATGGATCTAAACATATTAAAAGAAGATGAGGGTGCAAATTTACGAGATGTTAGAATGCGAAGATATAGAGGCTCGAGATACTCTTTTGGCTACCCAGCATGCCCAGACTTAGAGGAGAGCCGAAAGCTATTTGATATTTTAAAACCAGAAGATTTTGGCATAATCTTAAGCGAAACATTCCAAATACACCCAGAGCAAAGCACAACAGCACTTGTAGTCCACCACCCAGAGGCTACTTACTACTCGGTGTAGGTGGAATTGAGACTTTTAAGTATATCTGATATAATATCTTAAAAGATATATAAAAGGATATATTATGCCAACTGTAAAGAAGTTAGTATCTTTTGATAGTATGGTTGCAGAAGAGTTAGAGATGGTATCTGCTGCACTTAATATAACTCAAAAAGAGCTTATAGAGAGAGCTTTAGATTACTATTTTGACCATACAGATATAATTATAGCTCAAAAGATATCTAAAGATGTAGAAGATGGAAAAGAGAGTGTTTATGATGCAAAAGATGTTTTTAGTGAATTAGAGTTAGATGTATAGGTTAAAATTAACAGATACTGCAATTAAAAGTTTAAAAAAATTCAATCATGCAGAGCAACAGATGATTGCAAAAAAACTACTATATATATCTCAAAATTTTAATGAACTAAAAAATAGTAAAAAAGTAACCGAACTAAAGGGTAGTAGCTATAAGCACTATAGATTTGTAATAGCAAGAAAGATAAGGGCAATTTTTGAGATAAAAGATGGAAACATTACACTTTTGGTTTTAAAAATTGGGAGAAGAAAAGATATTTATGAAAAATAAGGCAAAAAATGAAAAAACTTCTAATAGCAACACTACTTTTACTATATGGTTGCGATAAAAAAGAGACAACAAAAGATACAGCTATAGATGTAAAGAGCAAAGAGGTTGTGCAAAATAAGTTAAAATCACTACCTAAAAACTGGAGTGTGGTTAGTGGAGAGTGGGGCTATAAAAGTGGTGTACTTTTGCAAAGTGAGACTGATAATAGCTATAATGTTATTATAAATAAAAATAAGATGTTTACAAACATTAAAGCTAGTGTAGAGTTTATACCTCTAAGTGGTAAATGGGACGCTAGTGGTGGGATTATTTTTAGAGTTATAGATAAAGAGAACTACTACATTTTAAGAGCAAATGCACTCGAGGATAATCTCTCTTTATATACCTATATTAATGGCTCTAGACACCTAATAAAAGAGGTTAGAGTAAAAGCACCAAGCCTTAAAGAGTGGCATGCTCTAAAAGTTATAGTTAAAGGCGATTTAATAGAAGGTTACTTAGATGAAAAACTATGTTTAACCTTTAAAGATAGCACCTTTAAGAGTGGCTATACAGGTCTTTGGACAAAGGCTGATTCTGTTACGAAGTTTAGAGATTTTATGGTAGAGCAAGAGTAAGCTCTATGAAGCTAAAGCTTTACTCCACTCTTCCATTACATTATTAAGTGCTTCGTTTGGAGCTTCGATAAACTCTATAATCCACTTATCTTGTAGTTCACAAATTGCTACACTTCTTGGTCTTACAGCTGCAACTTTTGTATTTGGAATCTCTTTTCCAAAACAGAAGATTACATTTTTAACATCTTTAATCTCATCTGCAATTGAGTGCTCTGGTAGGGAAGATGTATGTGCGTAGTGATCAAATATAGCAATAAATTTTGCTATAGGGTGAGCTTCTACTTTTGCTTTAAAATAATCTACAATATCATCTATATTTTGTAGTTTAACCTCTGATTTATCTAACTCTAGTGTATAAACTGGATATTTATCTTTAAATATACTCTTTTTCATTATTATCCTTTTTAATATGTAAAATTAATTTGTATTATATATATGGCATCTTAAATATAAATTAATATGAGCTAATCATAATAGAATATTTGATACAATAGTAATTAAATATAAAATTGTAACTAAAAGGTAAATTATGAGCATAGACAATATTATAATTTTGGCATTAATTATTGCTGGTTTAATAGTTATTTATATACTGTTTTCTTATGGTAAAAGTAATATCACTAATATTATTCCTGTAGTTACGGTAGATGCAAAACAAGCACTAATAATTGATAATAGAATATGGAAAGATAGAGTCATAGGCGAGGGAATACACTTTATGTGGCCACTAATAGAGGTTGTTGCCGCAAAATTAACACTAAAAGAGCACCCAATAGATCCACCAAAACAGACAATTATTACTAAAGATAATATAGCAATTGATGTAGATATGATAGCTATGATTAAGATTACTAACCCTATGAATGCAGCTTTCGAGGTCGAAGATTATAAGAGCTCTATAGAGAGTCTTATAATTACATCTACAAATAAAAGGTTAGGTACAAGAGACTCTAATGATATAAAAGTGCAGCAGAGTGCAATTGCGGATAAAGTAAGAGATGAAATTAATAGTAAAATTAAAAACTGGGGTATCGAGGTTGTTTATGTTGAGTTTGAAAATATTAGCTACCCTCAAAGTATTACAGATGCCAATGAGAAAGAGATAGTTGCTCTTAAAAAGAAAAATGCAGATATTTTAGAGGCTGAAGGGCAATTAAGAGTACACGAACTTAGAGCAGAGAGTGAAAAGATTTTAATACAAAAAAGAGCAGAAGCAACAAAGACTGCAATTAGTGAATTTAAAGAGATGATGGGTGATGTATCTAGCGAGGCGATAATGGAGTTTTTAACAAAAAATGCATATATAGATTCTATGAAAGAGCTATCTACATCTGAAAACTCTAAATTTGTTATATATCCTTCAGATACTGATAAACCGTTAGATAAAGTTGTAACTGCAGAGTATTTGGCAAAAGATAAAATTTGAAAATAGATTTTAACTATAAGAGTATCTCTGTGCTCTCTATTTTATTTGTGATACTCTATGGCATAAGTAATAGCTTAACTAAAAGTACAAGTGTTTCACAAGAGATAGAGTTACCAAAAAAGATAAATAAGAGTAGAGTATATAGAGATAATCAAAAGGATATAGTTAAATATATAGTTGATGTAATAAATAATGGTTCAGCTAGATTTTATTTTAAAGGTGGAGTAATGGAGGGTGGCTATATACCTAAAGAGAATGCTGCAGATGTAGCCTGTTTTGTATATGAACTATCTGGTAAAAAATGTAATAAAAGTTATGCTAAAGATGCAGAGTTATACTTTAGTAGCAGTTGTGCGGGGTGTCATGGTAGCGATGGTAAGGGTATAGATAAAACCTATCCCAATTTAAGTAAAAACCCACTTTTAGGTATTACTAAATAGCATAAAGCTCTTGTTTTACTCTCTCTTGGTTTAACTTCTTTTTTAGATTTGTCTCTACTCTTTTTATCTCATCTTCACCGAAGCTCAACTCTATTGGCTCTACCATATTTTTTAGTAGCTTAAACTCTTTTTTAGTCAATTTAGCCTTAAGTGCAAGTTCTAAATCTAAACCGCTCTTTAGAGGGTGAGATACTGCCGATATAATGTTATTTAAAATAGGTTCATAATTCATAATATAATTATAGTGAAAAATATATTTAAAATAGTAAAAAAAAGGATACTTTAGATAAAAAAGTAAACTTTTTATCGATACAAAGTATAAATCAATTACTATTGAGCTTAAATGGTTTATCTTTGGTACTATTTGTATCGGTTGGTAGTTTAGTTGAGCAGCAGTTTAATAAGCTTTTATTTGGATTTTTTATAAAGTCGTAACCTCTATATATTGTATATAATCCATATAAGATTACTACTATTGCCGATAGATTCATCATAACTTTTCTAACTCCACTTTTAGATAAGATAGATGTAAACATACCTAGTGTAAATAGAGAAGGAATAGTTGACAAACCAAATATAAACATTACAACTCCACCCCAAAAAGGGCTACCAGTACTTGCAGCAGTTACAGTAAAAAAGTAAACAAGTCCACAAGGTAGTAGTCCGTTTAGAAGACCTAAATAGTAAAAACTAGATAGAGATTTAGATGATATTGCACCTCTAAAGCTATTTTGGTACCACTTAGTTTTAAAAAAGGAGTGCTCTATTTTTGTTAAAAAGTTAAACTTTCCTATTAAAGATAGACCAGCTAATACCATAAATAGACCAGCAAAAATTGTTAAAGCAGCAATTGCAGAACCACTAAAACTAACTACACCACCTAAAAACCCAAATATAGAGCCTAGAATAGTATATGTAGTTACCCTACCAAAACTATATGCTAAATGCGATGCCGATGCTTTTAATTTACTCTCTTTTGAATCTACCTTAGCTGAACTATAGGCAATTACAATACCTCCACACATACCAATGCAGTGTCCTACAGAGCCTAAAAAAGCTATTGTAATTAGTGAAATTAAATCTATACTATCCATCTACTCTCCATCTTGCTTAATACTAAGTAGTTTTTTTCTCCACTTTGGGTTGGCCATAGTTTCTCCCCTTAACACTCTAAGTTGCATCTGCTTAAAAGATATAGTTTTACTACTACCTCTCTCTCTAGCTCCAAATCCATAGTGCATTTCACTATGGTCTGTTACACCAAAGTTGGCATCTTTGGCTTTGATCCACCTATTTGTATCTATAGTGTGTACCCAAAGGGTAGCTTTATCTTTCCACTTTTTATCTTTTAACCAAAGTACCATGCACCCTGGATCATCAAAAAACCATGTTCTACCATCTGAATCTATAACTTCAGCAGCATTTTTCTCGCTTTTTATAAGCATTGCACACTGTGTATCATTTGTTTTATTTAGTTTTATTGGCAGAGGTTTTTTATATAAATTACCCTTTACAATTACAATTGGGGAGTCTTTTTTTGCCATTGATAAAAGTATTGTAGCAACAGTTGCTAGTAGGGCAACAACTAAAAGAGGTGTTAATATTTTTTTCATAAAAGTACTCCATTTTTAATATAATATAGCATAAAGTAGCTACTATTTAGAGCTACAAATATAGCTATAAGTATTAGTGCTAATTTTTTTAATACTCTGTACTCTTGCTTTAACCAAAGAGCAACACTAGCCCATATTATAGCAAAAGATGTACCAAAAAAGAGTGTACCCCAAAGTATATATCCAACATAGTTATACTCTTTTTGCATCATACAAAATGGACAATTGTGTGTTGGTACTTCGTAGATATATGTACCAAAGAAGTAAACCACACTATAGTAGCTAAGCACTAAAAATAACGGCGTGACAACAAGAGTTGTCAATTTAGAGTCAATCAAAAGTGACAACTCGAAAGCGATAAAAAGTAGGAAAAATAGTATAATTAAAGATATGGTATTTAGATTAAAAGGTAGAGGATTTTCTCCCTCTAAATTACCAAAAAGAGTAGAGCAGCAACTAACAGGCAAACTTGTATCGATATTTACAATATAGCTATAGTTTAGCCACCCCTCTAAAAGTATAAACAGAGATATAAAAATAAGTAACACTATCTTTTTTTTAAAAATAGGATAGTTTTTTTGCTCTAAATCGTAACTATTTAAAACCATCCATAAGAGTAGTAAAAAGAGGCTAATAGCTTTAATTCCAAGAAGCCACAATCCATAACTATTTGCCGATACAACACCAGCTGCACACATAGCCCCAGCTATATATATAGATAGTTCATCTAGAGTATAGACTAAATAGATATATAAAATAGTTTTAACCCAAAAGAGAAAAAGTGCTAATGTAGAGGCTAAGTAGGCAACTTTTTCAAGATAATATTGCTCTTTAGTTGATCTATTAATGTCCCATCCAAAGAGTAGTTTTAAGCTTAAAGTAAATAAAATTGCTGCAAATATAGTAGTAATTACTTCGCTACTTAAATATACAATTTCATAACTATTTAGCAGTAAATCACCCATTTATTTGCTCTTTAGAGAGAATTTGACCACTTTTAATCATTATTAGAGAGTAATTAAGCTCTAACTCTTTAAATATTGGATCGTGCGTTGCAATAACAATAGTAATACCCTTTTTACTAAGCTTTGTAATTAACTCTAAAAATATTTTAGAGTTTTTATAATCTAAGTTTGCCGTTGGTTCATCACATAAAAGCAGAGTTGGATTGGCAACTATAGCCCTAGCTATTGCAACTCTTTGCTTTTCGCCACCAGATAGTTTAGATACAACTTGATTTTTTTGATGCTCTATATTTGCAACTTTTAGTGCATTTTCAGCTAAATATTTTGCCTCTTTTAGAGGAGTTTTTAGAGCAATCAATGGTGTTAATACATTATCTAGAGAGCTTAAGTTCTCTATTAAGTTAAAGTTTTGAAAAACCATACCAATAGTAGAAGCTCTTAAGCGACTAATGTGAATATCTGGAAGCTTTGCAATAGAGTCGTTATCAATTACTACCTCTCCACTTGTGGGCTTCTCTAATCCTGCCATAATTGATAAAAGCGTACTCTTACCACTACCACTTACACCCTCTATAATAGTAAGCTCTGCATCGTTAATTTTAAAGTTTATATCACTTAGTACTTTAACATCACCACTAAAACTACTGTATATCTTATTTAAATTTTTTACCTCTATCATCTTAACACCTCTTTTGGATCACTAATTGCAATACGCCAAATTGGTATAAGAGTAGTTGCTAAGTAGGTAACAAGATATATTATAAATATTGTACTAATTAAGCCATAATCTATATATGGTTTAAATTTTAGATTTAAGCTCAAGCTATCGCCACCTAAAAATATAGCTCTAAGAATGGGTGCATCAAATATAAATACAAATATATAAGATGCTATAATGGCTAATGAGAAAGAGATAAAAATAAGTGTTAAGTTCTCTAATAGTTTTAACTTTATAACATCTTTTATACTCCAGCCAACAGCTCGAAGAGTTGCTATCTCTTTTCGTTCAATAGATGTTGCAATTGTATATCTAAGGTACAATATTAATGAAAATGCAAAGATTACAATTAGGTAGAGAATTAAAAAAACTCCACCTTTATAGTCGTATAAAGAGGCTATTTTCTTATTAATATCCTCTTTTGTTACTACTCTGGCTCCAAAGAATAGAGACTCTATTTTTACTCTTATGTTTTCCCTCTCACTCGGATTTGGAACACTTAGCGCAAAGTCTGAGACCTCATTTGAACTTAAGCCTAAAATCTTTTTTGCCAAATCTTTTGTTGTAATAACTACATCTTGGCTAACTAAGCCACTAGAGTTAGGTAACTCTTTGTATATGTTTAGCTTTAAAAACTCCCCTTTAGGGGTTAAAAAATTATAAGAGTCCTTATAGTAGTGGCTATTTAGATATTTTTTTACACTAGCTCCTACTAGCATATTCTCTTTAGATAGAAACTCTTTTAAATCTATTTTATTTACTAAAGCATCTAAATTTTCATTTGTCTGTTTACTAAAAAAGTCTATACCAATTACTAAGAAACTTATTTTTTTATCTAAAAAAAATCTACCATATACACGCCCATTGACAGCAATTACACCATGAATTTTAAGTAGTTTTTCTCTCCATCTGCTAGATGCGACAAAGCTCTCTCCTGCTTTTATATTTTGTATAATAAAATCTGGCTGATAGTTTAGAGATTTTTTTAAAGAACCCTTTATAGAAGAGCTAATAAATAGTGTAGAGCTAAGCAGAAGAAGAATAAAAAATGAGACTACTAAAATACCGCTAAATCTCTTTTTATTTGTAAAAAAAGATAGTGCCAAAAAGTGTAAAAATGAGTTATTTAACATATACAAATCCTAGTTTATTATTTAGATTTACTGCTGGATAAATACGGTTATTTTTAAGATTTGTATATAGAAATTTACTATCTAAAGAGTCTATACTAAAGCTTGGCTCAACAATTGTAGATAGTTTAATAAAACTTAATATATCTTGTTCTATAGCTACATTTCTACTCTTACTATCTATAAATAGTATACTCAATGCAGATATAAATATAACTATATAGGTAATATATCTTATACTCATTGTACTACTTGGTACTCTTATTTATATCTTCTAGCTTTATATCTTTAGTAGATATTGAGCTATTATTCTCTAACTTTAGTTTATGCAGAAGTCTATTTATATCTTTATTACTAAGTTTTTTAAATGTACTATTTTTATCTTTTATTACTTTTCTTGTACTATTTAACACTTTTATACTATTTACATCTAGAGTTTTACTATCAGATTTTAGCTCTACTCCATCTAATGCCATAACCTTTTTAGCTGTTATATCTTTAAATAGCATCAGTTTTCCACCATGATCTGCCATAAAACTAAAAGCTTCATCTTGTGTACTAAAGGGAATAAGCTCTCTACCCATAGGACCTAAAACTTTAGAGTCATAAACAAAGAGAGCACTCTTTGCATCTATAGATTTTAGAGTGTAGTAGTTTGTAACTTTTAGTTTAGATATATTAGCTCTATTATATTTAAAGTCACCATCAAAAAAGTAGTACTTAAACATATCTTTTACGCCATCAAAAAAGTGGTGCTTTTTATCTACTACCATAACTGCAGCCCACTTAGGATATTTACTTACAAACATACCACATACAGGGCACTTAGCTCCTTTAGGAACCTCTATCGACAAATCTTCTGCCTCTACCTTTGGAGCTAAATATGCAGCGACTAACATTAAGTTTTTACTACTTAAGTTTCTACAAGCTTTTGAGTGTTTTAGTCTTCTATATGCATCATCTCTATCTATACTATTTTTTGGTAGTTTATTTACATTACAAAGTGTTTTAGCTATTCTTGAACCTCTGTAGATGGCGTCATCATCTATTGTTGTAGCGAAAGATAGGCTTACTAAAAGGGGTAGTGTTAATAATCTATACATATTAAACTCCAAAATTTTTTATTACAATTATATCAACCTTTTGTTAAGTCTATGTTAAGTAGAATATATAAAAACTAAAGGATATAGATGTCAGTACCAGAAGATGTAGGATGTAAAAACGAAGAGTGTATAAAAAAAGATGAGTGCAAAAGACAACTAATATATAAGAATAAAACGGCAAGAGAGGTAAAGAGTTTTGGTGGCAATAAACAAAAAGGGTGTGGTAAGTTTATCGCAATTAATGGGTAATAGGGTTGTTTTGTAACACTACACATTAAATATTACTATTTGTAATATAATTGCACTTAGAGTTTAAGTGGTGATATAATACTATTTAGTATTAATAAATATATAGAAGGGATTGTCATTATGAAAGTAGAAGACCTATTAAAAAGAGCAGAGAGAATATTTTTGGAGAAGGAGTATAAAAATGCGCTAGATATTTACGCTATTGCACTATCGATCGATAGTAGTAATACCGAAGCCTATGTTGGTGCAATATTATGCGACCTTGGTTTTACCTTTAAAGATGATGCTCAGGTTCTATACTACTACTTTCAGACAATCAAAGATACTATAGATGATCCTAAATCTAATATTGAACATTTAGCAAATACATTAATCGATGGAAGTGCAGGTAAAGATATATACTCTTTACTAGATGATGACTTATCTCTATATGATGGTATAGAGTATGAAGATTTTCTATCTATTATAGAGTTAAAAGATAACTTTAAAGAGGCTTTTGAAGATGCAATTTTCTCTACTAAAGTTATTATCTCTAAAAAGTGGGAATTTATAGATTTTATTAAAAAATTAACAGATAATGGATATTACTCTGTAGCTCTAGAGTATTTAGAGACGCATGCACCAATGTATAATAATGATCAAGAGATTTTAAGACTCTACTCTCTTCTTCCAAAAGGTAGTATGTGATATATCCTTTTAAAGATGGCATATCTATAACTGAAGATACTCGTAAAATCAACACTAATACTATTTTTCTTAAGACATCTCAAAATAGTGAATATGCTTCGAAATTACCTTCGACAACTACTATAATAACACCTAAAGAGCTAATTAATGAGTGGGGTTTAGATACACTAAAGGTAATTGGTATCACAGGGACAAATGGTAAGACTACAACAGCAGCTATTATATACTCTTTACTTATTGATTTAGAGGGTAGCTGTGGTCTGCAAGGCACAAGAGGGTTCTTTTTAGATGATAAAAGAGTAGAGGATAAAAGTTTAACAACGCCATCTATTTTGCAGACTCTACACAATATGAAACTAACTAAAGATGCTGATGCTAAATATTTTGTTATGGAGGTAAGCTCTCATGCTATTGTTCAAGATAGAGCAGAGGGGATAGAGTTTGCGCTAAAAGTCTTTACAAATGTTACGCAAGACCATTTAGATTTTCATAAAACTGTTGCAGAGTATAGAGAGGTCAAGAGTCGATTTTTTTTAGATGATGGATTAAAACTTATAAATAAAGATGAAGCTAAAAAAATAGTTTTTAATAGCTATAAAGCATATACATACTCACTTGATGACCCATCAGCATTCAAAATAGATGCTTTCTCATTGCAAGGTGGAATAAAGGCTGCCATTAATCATTTAGGAGATATTTCTACATTTGAATCTAACTTAGTTGGTCTATTTAATGTATACAACTTAGCAGCTGCAGTCTCTTCTGTTAAATTAGTAACCAATAAAAGCTTAGAAGAGATTTGCAATGAAGTTATAAACTTTGGCGGTGTATCTGGAAGAATGGAGGTTGTATCTCATGAACCTCTAGTTATCGTAGATTTTGCACACACTCCAGATGGCATGCTGAAAGTTTTAGAGAGCATTAAAGATAGAGATATATCTGTTGTATTTGGTGCAGGTGGAAATAGAGACAAAACCAAACGTCCTAAAATGGGCTTAGCTGCTGCGAAGTTTGCTAAAAAACTATACATTACAAGTGATAACCCAAGAGATGAAAAGCCAGAGGATATAATATCGGATATTGTCTCTCCACTAGGTGGAAAAGATGGCGTAGAGATTATTATAGATAGGAGAGAGGCTATCTTTAGAGCAATAAAAGAGTTAAAAGATGATGAAGTTCTATTAATTCTTGGAAAAGGTGATGAAGATTATATTGAGATCAAATCTGAAAAACTACCATTTGACGATAGAGAAGTAGCAAAAGAGGCACTAGAGAGTAGATTATAAACATATGCTATAGCTACTTAAGTTTACACATAGATATTTGTAAAACTATACTACTCAATAGTATATAATTCTACTTCTGTTTTATATAATACCTACTGATCTTTAGCTCTTTTACCAGCTAGTAGTAGTGTCCAGTAAGACTTTTGATCAATATTACTTACAACTTTAGCTAAAGCAACATCACTATATCCTGAATCCATTATCACCTTACAATTTTTTGGACTTTTCATCCAATAATTTATTAACTCTTTGGGGTTTTTAAGAGCTGAAATAGAGCTTCTTATTACAATCTCTCCACTATATACTTTTTTAGAGCCTTTCTCTTGATTTACTCTTTCATAAAAGAAACTACCTCTAGTCAATTTTAATCTCTTAGCTGTTATATCAGTTTTCCCTCCTGAGCCACTATGTTGAACTTTACCATTAACCGCCATATCAATTGAGTGCTCTTTTGCAACAATATATAGGCTCTCATTCCACCTTACAGCTGTAGTAGCTTTAGAGCATAATTGTTGCTGACTTCTAGCCTTATTTATAGCCTTAAGTGTAGCTTCAGATATTGTTAATATTTTATTTGGCTGATTAGATATTGGTTCTGCAGAGACTTGAGCTCTTTGAAAAGAGTCGTTAGTTACTCTATTTAACCCACTACTTACAGAAGTTTCTCTTAAACTATTTTTGTTAATACTCTTTTTTACTGACTCAACACTACTATTTATTGTATTTGAACTTAAATTTTCACTATTTACTATAGATAGAGATGTAGCTATTAAAACGATATATTTTAATTTCATTGTTAACCTTTGTATGAGAATATTATAAAGCAAAAAGTCTTTATCTTAAATTACAAATTTTTATATCTATTATACAATAAATATTCTGAGGTACAAAATGTTATTTCTATGTCATATAGAGATAAAAACGATAAAATCGATATATTTATAATATATTTATATTCTTTTTAAAAAAATTATAAATAAAAAATTATAAAGTGTGTAGTTTTGTTATATTTATTAAAAAAAAAATATTTATATTTACTCTAAAATATGAGTATAAATTAAAAATATTACTTCATTTGATGGTAATAAATATATCAAATAGAGACTATTATGTCTATTTGTCAAAAAGGGCAATATTATGGTATCATTTAAAATAGTATTATTATTTTAATATACTAAAATAATATATTGGTAGTTAGTTTTGAAATAGATAATTAATTAAAATATATCAAATATGACATTTTTTTATATCTAGCTAGGATTGTATGGTATTATTTGATTGTTTACTAAAACTTTGTTTATTCAGACTAGGTAACAATTAATAGCTTAAGTGCTAAAAAAATTACCGCATAAATTAAGTTTATTAAAGGAGAAGTAAATGATGGTTACTAGAGTTTCTCTATTTATCGTTATAGCAATATTTAGTTTAAATATTGCTATTGCTGAAGAGCAAAAAAAGTACAAGGTTAAAATAACTGAAAAACTGCCATTTGTGGATGTTGATGTTATGGGTGAACCAGTAAGAATTGATAGGATTCAGGACACTAAATATAAACTTAAGAATTCCTATACAAAAACATCTAGACCATGCCCTCCTTTTTGTGTTCAGCCATTTGAACCTATAAAAGGTATAGAGACATATGGTGAGATTGAGATGATTGATTTTTTAAAAAATGAGGTTAGTAACAATAGTGGTGTACTTATTGATGCTAGGTTACCAAAATGGTATAAAGAGGGCTCAATTCCTGGTGCCATTAATCTACCGTTTTCTATACTAAATCCTGAAACATCTAAAGAGTATTTAGAGCAGGTTTTACCTATATTAGGAGTAAAAAAAGATGGCAGTAGCTGGAGTTTTAGTTCTGCACAAAAGTTAGTAGTATTTGATAATGGTCCATGGTGTCAGCAAGGAGTTAGAGCTATGGAACACTTAGTTAAACTTGGGTATCCAAAAGATAAAATTAAATATTATCGTGGTGGAATGCAGTATTGGCAAATACTTGGATTAAAAGTATTAAATCAAAAATAGGCATACTGATATGAAAAAAGCAGTTATAGCAACAGTAGTTTTATCTATGAGTTTATTTGGCATGAGCGATAGAGAGCTTGCTAACACAATAAATCTTGCTGGTAAACAAAGAATGCTATCACAAAAGATGAGTAAAGAGGCTCTTCTAATCTATATTGGAATTGACATAGAGAAAAGTATTGACTCTTTAAAAAATAGTTCTAAGCTTTTTAACAAAACATTAAATGGTTTAAAAAAAGGAGATAGAACTTTAAATATAGTAGCATCAAAGAGTAGTGAAATTAGCTCTAAACTTAATGAGATAGATCAGATCTGGAGAGAGTTTTATAAAAGAGTTAGTGATGTTGCAACTTTAAATAACCTAAGTGATGATACTTTTGAGTATATCGATAAACATAACCTTACTCTTCTTAATAAGATGAATGAGGTAGTAGATCTATATACAAAGTTAGGTAGCATTAATAGCAGTAAATTACGAATGGCCAATGATATTAACTTGGCAGGTAAACAGAGAATGCTAACACAAAAGATAGCCAAAGATATACTACTAATAGAGGCAAATATAAATAGCGATAATACAAATAGTGATTTGAAGTCATCTATAGAGCTATTCGATAAGACTCTAGTAGGACTTCTATCTTCGGATAGTAGTTTAAATTTAGTTGGAACAAAACTACCAAAAATTGTTAAGCAACTACATGAGGTAAAAAAAGTTTGGCAAGAGAGTAAAGTACTTATAGCCAAAGCTCTTAAAAATAGAGAAGATCAAGAACTAACAAAAGAGCTAATTACAAAGCTAGATCGCACAAAAGAGGAGATGAATAGAGCCGTTGTTTTATATACCAAGTCTATAAATCGACAAAAACAGGTTATAAAACTAAATTCATTAATTAATGGGTTTATGAATAGAAAAGGTATTTCTAAACACTTAATTAATATAGCAGGTAAACAGAGAATGTTAACACAAAAACTCTCTAAACTAGCATTAGAGTGCAGTCTCAATATATCAAATAATAGCTGTAAAAAATTAGATAGTCACATTATGCTATTTGATAAAACTCTAAATGGTTTTGTTAGTGGAGATAAAAGTTTATCTCTTAAACCAATTAAATCTAAAGAGGCATTAGCTCAAATAGATGATATTAAAAATAGATGGAGACTTTTTAAAAAAGCACTCTTAAGTATTAAAGCTACTAAAGGAGGAGATAAAAAAGCTTTAGAGTATATTTTAAGTAAAAATATAGAACTTCTTAATAGCTCAAATCGTCTTGTATCTATTTTAGAAAAAGAGAGTGGTAAGAAGCTAAATTACCTAGAGAGAGCCAAATTAAATATTGTTAATATTGCCGGTAGAGAGAGAATGTTAACCCAAAAAATGACAAAAGAGATATTAGAGTATATAGTTTTCAAATCTGTAGTCTCAAAAGAGAGAGTTGGTAAGACAACATCTAAATTTAAAAGTTCATTAGATGCTTTATTAACCGGCTCTAATAGTTTAAAACTACCAAAAGTTACTAATAGTAGCATAAAAAAAGAGTTAAAAAAGGTAGATAAGTTGTGGCAAAAAATAGAGCCATTGTATAAAAGGGAGAGGCTAACACAAAAAGAGCTTGCTCTTCTTTTAAAGGTAAACCCTATTCTTCTTAAACAGATGGATAAAACTGTTAGTTTAATTGAAGAGACAACTGATTATTAAATGGAGGTAAATTATGGATAATAGTAAAAACAGTTTAGATGATTTGATAGGAACTGGTAACTCAGATTCGGTAATTATTAGGCAAGATAGTGGAGATAAAAAACTCCTTTATACACTTCTTATTGTATTGGTAGTTCTATTTATTATAGCAATTGGAGTTATAGCATTTATGAGTGGGAAATATTTTAGCTCTAGTAGCACAGTACCTAATGGTAGTTCTATGGATCAAAATAGAGTAAAAACAAATACTATACAAAACTACAATAGTAGTAGTCTAAATCACTCTAAAGATAATGGACTAGATGATATAGAGGCAATAGTGAGCGAAGTTAGTGGCAGTAGTAATAATCAATCTATTAAAGAGTACAAAAAAGTAGCCAAAGTTGTATCAGCAGTAGCTAGTGAGAAAAAATTGTCACAAGATGATTTAGCAAAAATTGCACAATTAGTAGCACAAGAGCTTAATAAAAGCCAAGTAGCAACAAACAAAACAGAAAACACTACTAATG
>CAMZLH010000027.1 GCA_947311565.1 uncultured Nitratifractor sp. | reverse complement strand
AAATCTTTACTATCTCCTAAAGAAAACTTATTTGATGCTGATAAATCAGGCTCATGAAAAAATAATCCATCAGCCGTCATACCACTATTACCATATAAACCATTAGAACCTGTCGTTCCTACTATTCCATCTTTATTGACTGCGACATAGTACGGTCTCTCTGTTTTAAGATACCCGCTATCTAGTGTATCACTCATTGGTGGTGTACATTTAATAGTTGCATGCAATTGCACTATCCCCATTAATAGACTACTAATAATAAGTAGAATACGTTTTATGTAACTCATTCATTTTCCTTTAAATTTATTGTTTAAATTTTTAGACTTATCTAAAAACACCTTATAGTTAATTAACTATTGATATAATAGTTGCCATAAAATAACAGACTAATAATAACATTTATTTACTTAAATACACCATTAAATGGATATATATAAGTAAAAAAGAGACTATAGTTATATTATAGAATATAACTATATAGCCTTCTATAGATACAAAAGTAGCTATTCTCTTTAGCATAAACATACAATTATTGCATATAAAATAGTAAAGTTAAAATTATATTTCATATTAACATATATTTTAATAATAAGCTTGATATTTTGGCACTTCTCTCTTTTAGTAAATAGTTTAAACAGTATTGTTCATAGCTATAGATAAACCTAGTATAAGATTAAGGATCTATAACTGTTGTAAAGTTATTTATATAGTAAAGTGATATATTTATCACTTTTAGTAGATTACTAATAAATGTCTAAAAATAGATTTTTAATTTATAATGATTAATATTATCTCTTAATATTATGATACTTTAAAACTATAGCATAGCTTTTTTATTGAGTAGCAGGAGGATTAATATTTTTTATACTTACTAATAAGTATATCTTTTTCAGTTAAATCAATAAGTAAAGCACCCAAATTTTTAAGTGAAAATAGATATAATTTTTCACTTTTCACTTTTTTTAGTTCGATTGAAAACTTATTTTTAGAGAAAATAATATAATATTTAGCCTCTATCTCAGCTAATTTACATAGCTCTTTTAGTTTAGTAAACTCAGACTTTTTAGCTTTGGCTTTAGAGAACTTGCATGACCCTGCAATAAATTTACCCGACTTTGTTTTTGCTAATAAATCTATCTCTAATTGTGTGTCCCAATAAGAGCCAATCTTTATAATAGGGTCATCAGAGTTTTCATTGTGGGCTTTTTTAATGAGTTCAAAAAATAGTTGCTGTGTAATATGATTGGTAAATTCTAACTTTAACTCACTCCAACGCTTCATAAACTCTTCATACTCGCCAGCTTTAATCTTTTTATAGTGTGGAGAGATAAGCGCAAACCAAAAACGCATAAATGGTTCTGCAAAAAGTAGTTTAGCAGATACTTTTTCATGCTCTTTAAGAGGCTTTTCTATAGATATATCATTTTTTAAAAGCCCCTCATCTATAAGATAGTCTATAGACTCTTCACCCTCTTCTCTATCTATTCTCGATTTTTTAAACGCAGAGTGCTCACGTCTATCCCCCAAGGCAAGAGCAGATAAAATTTTGTGATATGTATCTTTAGATTTGGTTATTTTGGTAATATCTCCATGAATATAGCGATAGTTATTTAAAACTTTCTCTTCTATAAGCTCATCTAAGGGAACAGATGTATCAACATACCACCCCATGCCTCCAAACACTGCAAAATACTCAAGAGCTACTTCTATATTTGAAATGCTATTTTGGTAGCAAAATGATCGAAACTGTTGCAAAATATTAGATTTTTTTGACACTATATGAGCCTTATGTTTTAGTGGCACTTTTATTAACTGCATTTTCTATATTATATTTTACTCTATCATATAGTTTACTTAAATATTTAAAAAACTAGTTGCAAAGTGCATCTATATATTTTGTAAAATTTGGATACTCACTGTTTGCTTTGCTAATTATATTTTGTGGTGTATCTTTAAATAAAGGAAAATTATCTTCGGCAAATTCTATAAAAAGAGGTAGCTCATCTCGCTCTTCTTCTGGATACTCTGCAGCTTCGTATGGTCCAAAACCACCTGCTAAAAGCCATGCATACTCACCAATATTTCGAGCTACAACACCAATTTCGCCTTCTGAACCAAAAAAGACGATAGGTTGGTTTAAGATATCTTCTACATTGTCCTCGCACCATATAGCAACATACCCTCCTGTGCTATCTTGCCCAAAAATAAGATAGTCGCTGCCATCCAACTTTATATTGCCTGTCCATGCTTTTATCCAACTAGATGTCTCTTCTTCTGAAAGAAAATACTCATATGGTTCATAGTCAATCTCTTCTTCATTTAAATAATCTATCTCTATAGAGTTTAGTTTTTTTAATATATCTGGTAGCTCACGAGGAGCAGTCGCACTACCTGCTTCAAGCTCTTCGAAATGGTTTTCTTTATCTTCGCACTCAATATAACCTTTTTTAAGTTTGCTCTCAATAGACCTTGTTGCAATTTTTTGAGCTCTTTCATAAGTGCCATAACAGTTTACAATTTTTTTTCCAATACTACCAATACTACCAATATAGATCGTTACACAATGATCATCATCAACAACAATACGCCAAAACTTTTCACCATTTAGTTCCATATATTTTTTCATATGCTATCCTTACTTAATGAATTTTATAAAATTAAGTATAAAGATTGACCAAAAAATTTAATTATTTATACTAGAAAGTCATGCCCAATATTTTACAATAACTAGTTAGCCACAAATTAACCCTTAATATAAATAGCCTCTCTCTTTTAAAGCCTTTTTAATCTCGTTCATTTGATAGTTTTTGCTCTTACCACACCACTTTGGAGCTATTAAAGTGTTCTCTTCTATTCCTGCTGTAATTCTTTGAATACTTATATGTTTTGGCATAATATCTATTGCGTCACATAGAACTTCTATATAGTCTTGCATTGTTATAGGGGTAAATTTGCCTTGCTTGTATTCGTTTGCTAAAGTTGTATTTTTAACTATATATAAGGGGTGGAACTTTACAGAGTCTATCCCCCAATTATAGGCTGCTTTTGCGCTATCTATCATCATTTTTTTAGTCTCGCCTGGTAAGCCAAAAATTAGGTGTCCACATACATTTAAACCCATATCTTTTGCTTTTTTTATAGCAGACTCTACGTTTTTGCTATTGTGCCCTCTGTTTATTCGCTCTAAGGTTTCATCGTATATAGACTGTATTCCAAACTCTAACCATATCTCTTTTGTTTTACTAAGCTCTTGTAGATACTCATATACTCTATCTTCTACGCTGTCGCTTCTTGTGCCAATGCTTAAACCCAATACTCCATCTTGCTCCAAAGCTCTACCATATAAAGCTTTTAGGGTATCAAATGGGGCGTAGGTGTTTGTGAAGGCTTGGAAGTATGCTAAGTAGTCTGTTATACCAAGCTCTTTTCTAAATTTCTCTCTATCTGCGTTTATTTGGTTTTCTACTTGTAGAAGTTGGTTCTCTAAAAGGGGGTTTACTTTGCTCTTTAAGTTTAAAAATACTTTATCTTTGTTCTTAGATAAATTTGGACTAAAAGAGTCATTTTCACAAAATGTACAGCCGCCTCTAGCTACCTCCCCATCTATATTTGGGCAGGTAAAGCCACTAATTGCCAAAGGTATCTTCTTTACCCTAAAGCCAAATTTATCGGTTAAATATTCACCATATGTTAAGAGCTTTTGCATTAATTCCCACTACAATTTAAAGAGTCTGCACATCCACCTGCAAAATAGTTGCCATCAAAGCTAACTAAAGAGTACTCTCTGTCTCTACCTAGTGCATCTTTTAAGCCATCGATACTCATAAAGCCAACACTTTTTGCACCTATCTTCTCTGCAATCTGCTCTGGTGTTAAAGAGTTAGAGATAAGCTCTTCTTTAGTTGGTGTATCTATACCGTAACGACATGGATACTTTATTTCAGGAGCTGCTATTAACATGTGTACCTCTTTGGCACCGTTATCTTTTAGCATCTTTACTATCTGTTTAGATGTTGTTCCACGAACCAAAGAGTCATCTATAATTGCAACTTTTTTACCCTCTATCATGTGTCTTATAGGAGAGAGCTTTAGTTTTACTTTTAAATCTCTAATCTTTTGAGTTGGCTCTATAAATGTTCTGCCAACATAGTGGTTTCTTACAATTCCCATCTGAAATGGAATTCCAATTGCATCTGCATAGCCCATTGCCGCGGCTACGCCACTATCAGGTACTGGCAAAATTAAATCTGCATCTACGGGGTGCTCTTTTGCTAAAATCTCTCCACACTTAAAGCGTGTCTCATATACATTTTTACCATCAATATCAGAGTCTGGTCTTGCAAAATATATATATTCAAATGCACAGGGGTGGTAGTCTGGTTCATAAAGTTGCTTAGAGGTAAATGTAGCACCACTCTCGCATTTTTCAAATATTATCATCTCGCCTGGTTTAACATCTCTAATAAATTTTGCACCCACCAAATCGAATGCACAAGTTTCACTTGATACAATATATCCACCATCTTCTAGCTGCCCAATAGATAGAGGTCTAATGCCAAATTTATCTCTTATTACAAACATTTTTGTGCGAGACTCTATAATTAAACAGTAAGCACCCTCTATTTTATCTACGGCATCTTCAATTCTATCTTGAAGTTTCTCTTTTTGGCTCTTTGCTATTAAATGAATAATATTTTCTGTATCCATATATGTCTGAAATATTGCACCATTGGCTATTAGCTCTTCTCTTACCTCTAGTTTATTAGTTAAGTTTCCGTTGTGTGCAATTGCAATTTCGCCAAGCTTATATCTTGCAAAAACTGGCTGAGCATCGAGAACAGAGTCTTTTCCTGCAGTTGAGTATCGGTTGTGACCAATAGCACAGTTTCCATTTAAAATCTTAAAGCTCTCATCATCAAAAATATCAGTTACACGCCCTCTATTTTTTATAAGCGTTATCTCTTTTCCATTCGATGCGGCTATTCCACTACTCTCTTGCCCACGATGTTGCATTGCAAAGAGTGCATAATATGCAATCTTAGAGGCCTCTTCGCTACCATAAACTCCAACTACTGCGCACACTTAGACAACTCCTTAAATACCGATAGCATCGTTAATGCTATACATGCCACTCTCTTGAGTAACTAGCCATTTAGCACCTCTAATAGCACCCTTAGAGAATGTCTCTCTGCTTGTTGCAGTGTGACCTAACTCTATATATTCGCCATCGTTATAAAAGCCAACTGTGTGTCGCCCTACAATATCTCCACCTCTTAGCGCCATTACGGCAATCTCATCTTTGCTTCTTGCTCCAATTTGTCCATCTCTACCGCTTACTCTTACTTTATCTAAGTCTAATCCACGACCTTCGGCTGCAAATTCTGCTAGAGTTAATGCCGTCCCACTTGGTGCATCTACTTTGTGTCTATGGTGCATCTCTACAATCTCTATATCAAAATCTTTAAGCTTGCTTGATACATCACGAACTAGTTGCTTTAATAGAGCAATTCCAACTGACATATTAGAAGAGTAAAGAACAGGCGCAACTTTTGCTGCCTCTGCTAGTAGATTTTGCTGATGAGGAGTAAAACCAGTAGTTGCAACAACAATAGGTGTTGGATTTTTAATTACTGCCTCGCAGAGTGCTTCGGTTGCTACTGGTGCAGAGAAGTCTATAATCACATCTGCAAGCTCTACAACTTTATCCATATCATTAGTTATAACCGTACTTTTAGGAACTGATGTCTTTAATTCATCAAAAACATGCACTGCTGCTAACTCTAAGCCCTCGTCTTCTACTGTATTATTAATTAAATGAGCACCCATTCTACCAGTGCTTCCAACAATTGCTACCTTAATCATTAAACTTCTCCTGAACATAATTTATCGCTTCCATTCCTGCTATTGCACCATCACCTGCTGCAGATACAACCTGTTTTGGAGCATCTATTCGTAAGTCTCCAGCTGCAAATAGTCCATCTAAAGATGTGTGCATCTTTAAGTTTACAACTATTTGTCCTTGCTCATTAACATCACAAATAAAGCTATCATCACTCTTTAAAACACCATTTCTAACATCATTTCCAACAAAAACAAAGATACCTGGCACTTTTAAATCTAAAATATTTCTATCTTGCTCTACTTTAACGCCATCGACTCCCATGTTAGAGCCATATACCTCGTCTATATTAGCATTTAAAACAAACTCAATCTTGGGGTTGTTTTTTGCCCTTTGCACCGTTGGTGGTGCTGCTCTAAATTTATCGCGTCTATGAATAACATATACTTTAGAGCATATATTAGCTAAATATAGAGCCTCTTCTAAAGCTGTGTCTCCACCACCAAGAACGGCTACCTCTTTATCTTTATAAAAAAAGCCGTCACATGTTGCACATGTACTTACACCTTTTCCAAAAAACTCATCTTCACCTCTGAAACCAGCTCTTTTGGGAGTGCTTCCAGTACAAACCACTACACTTTTTGCCTCTTTAATATCTCCATTGCCAAGGGTGATTTTAAATATATCAGCACTTTTAGAAACACTTTTTACTTCGTTCATCTCATGCTTTAATCCAAAGTGCATACACTGCTTTGGCCAAGGCTCCATAAGCTCCATTCCAGTTAGGTGAGGCTCTTGCCTAAAAACACCTGGGTAGTTCTCTATTTCGCTACTTTGTGTAATCTGCCCACCTGGCATTCCCATCTCAAACATAACTACACTGTTTAAGCCACCTCGTGTAGCATAAAGCCCTGCAGTAAGCCCTGCAGGACCACCACCGATAATTGCTAAATCTAACATTTTATTTTCCTTTTTGGTAAAAGCACACTATAAGCACAAAGCTGAGAGCTCAAACAAAAAGTGTCGTTATCTATTTCTAAATAGAGCTTTGGAACAAGCTTAACTTTTTATTTTGTAGCCTTCAGCTTTAAGCTATATAATATTTCCCAGAAGGGAAATATTATAGTAGTCCATCAATTTTTTCAGCAAACACGCCTTTACCTGCAGCGCCTACCATTTGGTCTACCATCTCACCATCTTTAAAGAAAAGAATTGTAGGTATTGATCTAATTCCGTATTTAGCAGATATTTCTGGTTGCTCATCTGTATTAACTTTACAAATTTTTGCTTTACCATCGTAATCTTCTGCAAGCTCTTCAATTACTGGAGCTATCATTCTACAAGGTCCACACCATGGAGCCCAAAAATCTACTAATGCAACACCCTCTTTTAGTGTCTCCTCAAAATTATCTGCCGTTAATTCAATATATTTACCCATATATTTTCCTTTTTAATAGTTTTAAATCCGAATGATGTAATATAAATCACCAAACTAATAATACCCATTATGCCGTAGGCATTTATAAATAATCATCCATTATACCTAATGGGTTAACCTGAAATTATTTACAAATACCCACAATACAAGTAGTACCACTAATTTCGGCAATCATATTTCATGATTTGGCTTAAACAATTATACCTTTTTAAGATAATAACTTTTATGTATAACTGTTTTACATCTGTGAATATAGCAATCTTTTTTTAAATTCTCCCTTATAGCTAAGAAAATAAAATAATAATTTAAAAAAATGATACTAAAGCTCTACTTCATCAAAATTATCACTTCTACTATTTGGTAAGGCATTAACACTTTTACCCTTAACTGTATAGACAAAAGATATCTTATCTTCATTACTTAAATTAGCATTTGCACGATGTAGTAGCTCGCAGTGAAATAGTACTATATCTCCAGCTTCTAAATCAAAAGATACCTTTTTAGAGATTAACTCTAAATTAGTTTCGAACTCTGACATAAAAAACTCTTTTTCATCAAACTGCTCTGGTTTTAAGCTTATTGTATGACTTTTAGGAATAAACTCTAATACTCCATTTTTGTTACTCTCTTTTTGTAATGCAAGCCAAATACTAACTAAATTATCACTATCATAGCTCCAGTATCTTCTATCTCTATGCCACTCAGTTTGTGTCGAAGTATGTGCCCTTTTTGTCATAATAGAGTTATGATGAGCTTTCACAATAACAGGCTTGTCGCCTAATACTTGCTCTAAAATTGGGCGAATCTTTTGATTGGTCATCCATTTTTTAAAGATAATATCTCTATCATATACTTGTCTAATTCTTCTTACGCTCTGTTTATACTCATCTCTATCTATACCTATATACTCATACTCTGTCTCTATAGGCTCGACTCTATATTGCATATGAACTTTTGCTATATCTCTAATTAAGTTACAACTCTCCTTATCTAAAAAGCCCCTAATTAATAAAAAACCATCTACTTTAAACTTCTCTATCTGCTCTTTGCTTAATTTCATAACTACCTCCTAAAGTGTAATGTTTTCAATAAGTTCAATATTATCTCCCTTTATAATTAATGCATCTATACAAAAGGCGTAATTTAATCTCTTCTTATTCATATAATAATATACACTTTTAATAATTTTATTTAGTTTAGAGGGGGTTATATTATAGATTGGTTCAAAATTTCCACGACTCGACTTTACCTCTATAAAGTGTAAAATAGAACCTTTTTTAGCAATTATATCTATCTCTCCTAATCTGCTTGCATAGAAGTTTCTATCAACAATAGTAAAGCCACTAGATTGTAAAAAATCTATAGCTCTATCTTCGTTATATTTGCCAAAGCTTCTACTCACTAACTACAACCTTGGACTTCACTTATATTTACTATATCTACTTTTAAAGATTTAAATCTAGCAGTCATTATATCCTCGTCGCAATCATCACCAAATAGTGCATTTATTTTACTCTTTGCATGGTGAAATGTTGTAAATAGTGTTCTATCTTTAATATGTTTTGTAAATTGAACATCTAAGGCTTCGCTCTCCCCAAACTCTGTTTTAAGCACTACTTTTTCGCCTATTACTCCTTTTGCACTAAGAGGTGCTAGTAGAGTATCGCTAGAGTGTTTATCTAGTAAACGAGCACTCTCTTTAGTTTGTGCCGCATTATTATAGTGAACTAGTGTTCTACCTGTTGTTAGGTACCAATTTTTCTCACTATTTGTATAGAAGTTACCATCTAGTATCTCTTTTACCATGCCTCTAATTTGCCACTGGTTATATACAAATTTACCTAAACCATCTTTTGTTCTAAAATCTAAGATATGTAAAACTGGGGTATCTTCGTGGTATATTGGCCACTGCATACCTCTTTTACTATGTCTTTTTAATCTATAGTAGGCTGCTCCACTAAAGCGTCTAGATGCTACTTCTCTAACTTCGTTCCAAATATCTTCGCTACTCTTATAATTAAACTCTCCACCCCTTTTATTATCTATCGCTTGCAAGACCTCCCAATCATCTGGTAGGTTGTTATCTACTAGTGGTTGTGATAGGTGTAGTCTTCTCATAGCATTAACATATACACCCTCTTTTTCATATGCACTTTTAACTCCAAATACAATATCTGCTCTGTTTGCGATATCTGTTAAAAATAGTTCATTTGTTACAATTAACTCTAGTCTCTCTACAGCTTTAATACTCTTATTAATATTTGGATGAATATGGGTAATATCTTCACCCATATTAAACATAGCTTTTATATTTCCTTTTAGCATCTCTTCTATTAGTTGTGGTGTCATTAAGCCGATCTCTTTAGGCTCTTGATAATCTGGTGCGTAGTATGGCAAGCACCCCATATCGCAAGCGCCTTGAACATTGTTTTGTCCACGAAGTGGCATAAGCCCAGCTCCAACTTTTCCAATGTTTCCAGTAAGTAGAGCTAAATGGGTTAGTGCCATAACAGCTTTACTGCCATCTAGATGTTCTGTAATGCCTAGCCCCCAAAATATCATAGATTTTTTAAGAGCATACTCTCTGGCAATATTTGGAATTTGAGTAGCTAAATATTCATATCCTTCAAGATCTTTAAAAAATTCTGGATTTGCATATGGGTCATTTAGTATAGAGTCTTTAAACTCTTTAAAGTTAGATGTTCTGCTATCTAGAAACTCTTGATTGTAAAGCTCCTCTTTGATAATTACATAAGCCATCATATTTAAAATTAGTAAATTAGACTCAAATGGAATTATAGAGTTATATTTCGCTCTTTTTGCTAGTTTTGTTTCGCGTACATCAATAACTGCAATATTATCTCTCATAGATGCAACCTCTACAAGTCTATTTGCAACTATTGGATGTGCTTCTATAGTATTTGAGCCAATTACTATTATAAACTCACTCTCATATATATCGTCATATGGGTTTGTAGCTGCTCCCTCTCCGATAGTTGCTCTCATGCCTTTTAGGCTAGGGGAGTGGCAAACCCTAGCGCAGTTATCTATATGAGGAGAGCCAATAGAGTCTCTGCAAAACTTTTGAAACAGATAACCATTTTCGCAACTAGTCCTTGCCCCACCAATTGCACAAACACTCTTTGCTCCATACTTTTTAACTATATCATCTAACTTTCTTGCAGCTATTGTAGTTGCTACTTCGAATGTAGTTTTATAAAAATTATTATTAAACTCTTCAAACTTAAATTGGCTACATATATCTTGATTTTTCTCTACAAAGCTCTTTTTAATTAGTGGCTCTTTAACTCTATTTTTACTATCTACAAAATCAAATCCATATTTACCTTTTATACATAGTTTACCTTGACTTACAACACCATCTTTCTTTGCATAAATTTTTTTAATCTTATTATTATCAATAACAGCAGTAATATCGCAACCTACGCCACAATATGTGCATACACTCTCTATCTCTTTACTCATAAAATGCCTTGTTTTTCTCTATTTTTACATAAAAAGCTTAAAGCTTCATTAAGTAGTAAATTATACATTAAGTAGTAATAATAATTTAGGTATAATTATAGATAAGTAACAATTGAATTCTCTGATTAATCTAGATATTCACAACATCACTAGCTTTTGTCTAGGCTAATTAGAGGGTTCAATATTAAAGTATAAAAAAGGTACTAAATGAGATTGAAATTAGCAATATGTACATTAATTATAGCAGTAGTTAGTGGATGTGGAACACCAGGTAAAGAGGAACGTGCGAAGGCATTTGATAGTAGTATTAATAAATTAAAAGAGTTTGGGTTTAGTGTTAAACAGACATTTAAAGATGATAATAAGATTAGTTATAGTGTTAATATAACCGATAAAGCTAAAGCCTCAACATATCTGTTGAGCTCTATAAATATGCAAACTTTATCAAAAAAGGTAAAGAACTCTATCGCTAGTAGTATAGAGAAGATAGGTGTAGATATAGATTTAAATAAATTAGTAAAAAATAGTGAAGATAGTGTATATGTATACCTTTTAGATAATAATCAATCTAAAAGTAAGGTTTTAAGTAAACTATTTAAAGACAAGAAGATAGGTGCATATATTACATACAATAAAGATGATCAAATTAAAAAAATAAAATCTAAAGAGTTAGATTTTATAGATAAAAGTACACATGTAATATTGTCTAGTTTAGTTGTAGATTTTAAAAAACCATTAAATGGTGGTGAGATTAAAGATTATACAGTAACACTTAAAAATATTAAGTTAGATGATACTAATAACAAGTATGTCTCTGGAGTATTTAATTTTAATAATTTAAAGTGTGATGTAACAAAAGATAATCTTATTGTTGGAAAATATAGTTGTAAACTAGAGAATATAGATTTTAATGCTACATCAAAACTTAAAAAAAGTGATACAATGTTTAAGTTAAAAAATATCTCTATATATGGTGAGAGTAAGAGTGTTGATAAAAAAGTAGTATCTAGCGGTAATATTGTAATTGATAGCGCAGAGCTAAAAAATAATGGTTTTAAGTCTGTAGATATATCTTTAAAAAATTATAAATCTGATTTTAGTGGGTTTGGTATGGACAAGGGTAGTCTAGAGTCTGTAAAAACTCTATTTAAAAAGGGTATTGAAAAACCAGATGTTTTTAAAGAGTATGTAAAAGTTATAGCAAAAATATACGCTAATAATGATATTAAAGGTAATTCAAGTTTTGATGAGTTTAAAATAGACTCATCTATAGGTCAAAGTCAAGTTGTTACATTTTTAATTAAAGATTACAAAGCAGATTATAGTAGTAATTTTAGAGATGTGATAGATTATGTAAGCCACACAAAGTATAGTTTACTTAAATTCTTTGGCAGTAGTAAAACTAAACCAGTTGATATCTCCATAAATAAATATAGTGATACATTTGAGATAAAAAAACTTTATAATTTTATGCCACAATTTATGGAGGGTTTAAAAATAGATCCAAACTATAAAGACTCTAACTATATAAAAGAGCAAGAGCTTATGTATAAAAAAATTGCACTAAAAACAGTTAATAGTGGCGCTACAATATCTTTATCTCCAGTAAATATTGGCTCTCTTAATGCTGTAGTTGGTAAAGATAAATTAGATTTTTCAAAACTAGATTTAGGATTCAGCGCTAAACTTAAGAGTAATAAATTAGAGTTTTCAAACCCTATGCTAAAGTTACTATTAATGAAGAATTCAGATATTAATGCACATATTGTACTATCTAAAGATGACTTTAAATCTCTTTCAACACTTCTACCACCAGCTTCTGTAATGATTGTTGGTGCTTTTGTAAAATATGAGAATAACAATGCAGTATTTAGAGTAAAAAGCAAAGATGGTCATCTATATCTTAATGGTAAACCTTTAATGTAATATATAATAGCACTTACATTACAGTGCTATTATATAGTTTGGTTTAAATTAGAGGGTAATATATAACTTACTCTTTAAGATACTCCTCAACAATTGATTCGAGATGTTGCATTCTCTTTTTTCCTTTTGGCATAGATGAACGAATCTCTTTTAGCTTTATTAAAAAGTCCTCTATATCATTAGGAATAGAACTCTCTACTTTCCATCTAAATTGCTTTGCAAAAGCTGGAGATGCTCCACTTGTAGATATAGCAACTGTTAGATCCCCCTTTTTAATAAAAGATGGAAATATAAAGTCACAAAACTCTATATTATCTACAGAGTTTACTAAAATATCTCTTCCTCTACTCTCTTTATAAATAGCCTCTTGCATATTAATATCATCTGTAGCTACTATAACAATATCAAAATTATCAATATCACCATCTTTATAGGATCTTTGATATAGACTTAGGCAGTGCTCTTTAATTAAGACGTTAGCCTCTAGAGATATATCTTTTGTAATGACAGTTATATCTTTGGTAAATTGTACTAACTTATCTAATTTTTCAGTGGCAATCACGCCACCACCAACAACTAAAACTCTTTTTTTATTAAAATTATAAAACATTGGAAAATATGCCATAAAAACTCCTTAAGTAACTCTATCTAAATATAATTAAAAATTTTTTGATAATCGTCAATAAGTCGAATCTTAAAAGTAGATATAATAAAATAAAAAGGTTTTCTAATGTTAAATGATCACTTAAATAATACAATTTTATATAATATGCAGACATCTTTTCCTCTGCAGGAGCGTCCATTTTTAGAGTTATCTCAAAAACTAGATATTGGTGAAGATAGTATAATTAAGAGAGTAAAAGAGCTTAAAGATGAGAAAATTATTCGTCAAACTTCTGCAATTTTTGACACTAAGAGGCTAGGGTACAAAAGCTCATTAGTTGCCTTTAGGGTTAAAGAAGAGAATATAGAACAAGCTGTAGTTGCAATAAATGCACACCCAGGAGTAAGCCATAACTATTTAAGAGAACATGACTTTAATATTTGGTTTACAATAGCAGTTGCACCAGATAGTAAACTAACACTAGAGCAGAGTGTAGATATATTAAGAGAGCAATCTAGCGCAGAAGATAGTATAATTTTACCAACAACAAAGATGTTTAAAATATCAGTAAAAATGGATACTACTGGTAAAGCATCAACCAAAGAGAAGGTTACAAAAAGGGCTTTTAAAGAGATAGAGCTAACTTCTAAATATATAGATGTAATCAAAGAGTTGCAAAAAGATATAGAGATAACAAAAGAGCCATTTAAAAAAATTATTGATAAGTTGAATATTAGCTACGAAGAGCTTTTTAGTATAGCTAAAATATTTAAAGAGTCTGGAGTAATGAGGCGCTATGCAACTATTTTAAACCACAGAATAGCTGGATTTAATGCAAATGCAATGAGTGTGTGGGAGGTGCCAGAAGATAGAGCAGAAGAGATAGGTAAACAATTAGCTACATTTAGTGCTGTAAGCCATTGCTATTTACGCCCTAGCTACCCAAATTGGAAGTATAATATATTTGCAATGGTTCATGCTAAAAGCGAAGATGAAAGCAATGCGCTAATAGAGCAGATGGCTAAAGAGTGTGGTTTAACAAATTATACAAAGCTATACTCAACTAAAGAGTTTAAAAAAGAGAGAATTATCTACTTTAGTGATGAATTTAAAAAATGGGAAGATATTCACTATACAAGTATTGGTAAAAAATAGTATAGCAGAGAGGTAGTATAGTTAACTAACCTCTTTTAACGATTTTATTTTATTTAGTAGGTATAATTCGGTATCTTTACAATCACACATATGAAATATAAGCATTTGAGCTTCAACTAAATATTTTTTATCTAGCTTATATGTTTCAACTGACTTTATTAGAGCTAATATATACTCTCTATTATATTTAGAATCTAAATCCATCATTTTTTTGTATATTGAAATAGCTTCTAAAAAATACTCTCTCTTTTTATGACTATCGTTTGCTAACTTAGCAGCAGCTTCAAGTGCTTTAGCTTTACTTCTTAGTGTGTCAGCTTTTAAAGGAGTGTTGCAACTACTATCTTTAACACTGCGCAGTCTTCTCTCTATAAACTCTCGATACATAATTGATAACTCTCTATTAAAACTAATATGAAGAGCTTTTTTATACTCAATTGATGCTTCTTTATCTTCTCCTAATAGTTCTAATAGCAGAGCTTTATATATTAATATATCTACTTTAGATTCACTATATATATCATCTTTAATTTCATTTAATGTATTTAATACTCTAGTTACTGAACTTATATTTTCATCTTGTATAACTATATATAAGTCTTTAAGGTATTCTGATTTTGTTTGTATAGATATTTTCTTTAGTTTGGTAAAAATTAATTTTTGTCGTAACTGCTCTTTAGACTCTTTACGAGTTGCATTATTGTAGTACTCTTGGAGTCTATTTATATCACTATTTATCTGTTCTGAAATAACTATATTATATATCATGTTATTTACCTTATATTTATTTAACCCTAATTGTAATTTAATAAGATAGGGTTTAACTAAGATTTTAATTTATCTAAAATAAATCTAAGTTTATTACCATAATATCGATATATTTATATAAAGTAACTTAAAAATAACTAATTTTTAACACTATTTATACATTTAATAAGATAAGATAGAATAAGAAAGATACAAATTGTACAGAAGTACAATTTGTTAGTAGTAAAATATTATAGAGTACAGTCGTTTATAGTTACAGGTTTATTTTCGATATCTAAAAGTTTACATACTCTATCTTTAATATTAGAAATTGTAAATCCAAACTTCTCAAATAGTAAATCTGCTGGTGCTGATGCTCCAAAGCTATCCATTCCAAGTACATCATCTGCATATTTATAGTACTCTAAACCTCTAGCTGCTTCAACAGCTAATACTTTAGTATCTCTATTGATGACAGCATTTTTATACTCTATATCTTGTTCATCAAATAGGTCAAAACATGGAATAGATACTACATTTACTTTAACACCCATCTTCTCTAAATAACAAGCTGCTTGTAGAGATGGCATAAGCTCACTTCCACTTGCCATTATTGTAGCAGTAGCATCTTCTCTTTTTTTAACTATATATGCACCTTTGCTTACCTCTCCAAAATCTCTCTTTGGCTTAAGAGTTTTCAGTTTTTGTCGACTAAGTACAAAAGCACTTGGTGCATTAGTCTCTAGTGCTTTTTTCCATGCTTCTACATTTTCTGTAGCATCAGCTGGTCTCCAAACATAGAAGTTTGGAAGAGCTCTAAATTGACTTAGTTGCTCTATTGGTTCATGTGTTGGACCATCTTCTCCTACACCAATACTATCGTGAGTCCATATAAAATAATTTTTAATACCAGTTAGTGCAGCGACTCTTGCAGCAGGTTTTAAGTAGTCACTAAATACAAAAAAAGTTGCATTAAATGGAATAGTAGTACCATATAAAGCCATTGCATTAGTTATAGATGCCATAGAGTGTTCTCTAATTCCAAAGTGAATATTTTTACCCTTAGGGAAGTCTCCTAGATCTTTAAGTTCAGTCTTGTTAGATGGAGCTAAATCAGCGCTTCCACCTAAAAAGCTTGGTACTACTTTTGCAATTTGATTCAAAATAATACCATTACTATCTCTTGTTGCCATCTCTTTTGTATCTGTAAAATCTGGCCACTCTATTTTACTAAAGTCTGGATTCTGAAGTAGCTCTAAAGCCTCATTTTGCTCTGGTAATGGTGCTTGTTTTTGGAGATGATTCCACGCTCTTTGTGCTTCGTCACCTTCAGTTATAGCATTTCTAAACTCATCTAAAACATCTTGTGGTACGCTAAATGGCTCTAAATCAAACCCCTCTTTAGCTTTTGATTCATTAATAATTGTATTACCAAGTGGAGCACCATGAGTCTTGTGGCTACCCTCTAGCTCCATAGCCCCACGACCAATAATTGTATTTGCAATTATTATTGTTGGCTTAATAGCATCTTTTACTTTATTAAATGCATCATCAATCTCTTTAAAACAGTGACCATTAATATTAATAATATCCCAACCTTGAGCTTCAAAACGCTTTGCTACATCTTCATCCCATGCAATTGATGTATCACCTTCGATTGTTATATTGTTGCTATCATAAATTAGAACTAAATCTTTAAGCTTTAGTCGGCCAGCTAAAGAGCAAGCTTCGTAACTGATACCCTCTTGTAGATCTCCATCTCCACAAAAACAGTAGACTTTATGATCTATAAATTCACAAGTTTCACTATTTACAACATTTGCTGTATACTCTTTTGCCATTGCAAAACCAACAGCATTTGCAACACCTTGCCCCAATGGACCAGTAGTTATCTCTATGCCTTCTGTATGTCCAAACTCTGGGTGTCCAGGAGTTTTAGAATCTAGCTGTCTAAACTCTTTTAGATCCTCAATAGTTAAATTATAACCCCAAAGATATAGTAGAGAGTAGACTAAAGATGACGCATGTCCACCAGAGAAGACTAATCTGTCTCTATTTAGCCAATTAGGATCTTTTGGATTATGTTTAAGGTGTTTGCTTAATATAACTGCAATATCTGCTAAACCCATAGGAGCACCAGGATGCCCACTATTTGCTTTTTGCACCATATCTGCTGCTAAAAATCTAATTGTATTTGCTTGTTTTTTTAAAAATTCTTTATTCATTTTATTCCTTAAAATTGTTTATGTCGATATAGGTAAACATTTAAAAGCTCTTTTAATGAGTCTCTTAAATGTTTATCAAAACTATCTAATTTACCACTTAATCTATCTGCTAGAGTATTAGCATATGTTATTGATTTTTCTAACCCTATTATATTTATAAAGCTATTTTTTTCACTATCATTGCCTATTGGTTTACCAGCTTCTAATTCGCTTGATGTTACATCTATAATATCATCTTGAACTTGAAATAGTAAGCCTAAATCTATTCCAAAACTATATAATTCTTTTTGTGTAGGGCTATCTAAACCAACAATTAAAGCGCCCATCTCTAAAGAAGATGCTATTAGTTTTGCAGTTTTATTCCTATGTAGCTCCTCTACATCTTTTAACTCTATTGGTCTATTTTCAAACTCTAAATCAATAGCTTGGCCAAGTACCATACCGCTAAGTCCACCATTAGTAGCTAAAGATTTTATTAACTCTACCTTTATATCTGATCTAAATGAAGATGTAGATATTAGTTCGAATGCATATGTATTTAAAGCATCTCCAATAAGTGTTGCGGTTGCTTCATCATATAGTATATGTAAAGTCTCTTTTCCTCTTCTTAAATTAGAGTCATCCATACAAGGTAAATCGTCGTGAATTAAAGAGTAAGTGTGAAAAAGCTCTAGAGCAAAAGCAACTTTATAAGATGACTCTATTAAAAAAGGTTCATATGCACTTACTACACTTAATAGTAATTTTGGTCTAAAGTGTTTACCACTATTATTAATAATATACTTTAATGCACTATTATAGTGGGGATGAATTGTATCTAAATTAGGTATATTGCTTTCAAGGTAATCTTTAAATTTTTGCATAATGCCTCTTAAATTTATATTGGTGAAATTATATCAAAATAAAGGTAAAATATATAAAAATATCGTAAAGGAAAATAATGAATATAGAATTAACTAAAAAAATAGCTTTAATTGTATCTTTTTTAGTGTGGGGAGTAGTTATTTTTAAAATTTTTCAAAGTGGAGGAGAGATGAATGATCAGCTCCCTAAATGTATTTTCAGTACAATAACTATTTTTGCAATATTAAACATATTCGTTAAATATTTAGAGTATAAAGATAGAAATAGCAAATAGAAGCTATATAATAGGATTAACTAGATAATAACTTATAATTATCCTATGATTTTTGCAAATGCTCTAGATAGAAAATGGCACTCTTTTTAAGAGATCTTCTATAGTACTATTTTAAATCATAGCTATTGTAACTTAGCAATATTTGCAATTTCTGATAATATCTCTTTATCTTTTTTGTTCTCTACAGAGACTACATAGTCAGCAATTTTTTTATAAGCTTTTTTTCTATCTTTATATAGAGCTTTAGCTTTTTTAATATCTTTAAAAAGAGGGCGCTTAGCTAATTTTGATTCTGCATTTTTAGCATTTTTTAAACGATTATATATCCAATCAAAAGATGCATCTAGTAGTACAACTTTACCAATTTTATTGATATTATTAACTTTGTAAAATCCACCACCGCAACTAATAAGTGTACCTTTAACTCTTTTATCTAGCCAGTTTGCACAATCTTGTTCTAATGATCTAAAGTACTCTTCTCCAAATTTATCAAATATTTTGCTAATTGTTTTATTCTCTTTGGACTCTATTAAGTCATCGGTATCAATATTAAATAGAGAGTATTTTTTAGCTAATGCTCTAGCTATTGTGCCTTTGCCTACACCCATAAAGCCAATTAATAAAATATTATGTTTCATATACACCTCATATATTTAGATAAAATATTATATCTAAATACTCTAAAGCATATATTTTGAAGTAAGAGTTTATAAAATATTTATAAAGTTATGCGTAGATATCTTCTTTATTCGCTTCTATAGCTAATAAACCATAAAATAGAGATCTAAATTTTCTTCTGTTAGATGTTCCTAATTTTTTACAAACTCTTTGAATCATCTCATCTAGTTTATCATTTGCATCTTCTAGACCTAGTTTCTTTTTTAGGTAGTTATTTCTAATTCTATCTAGCTCACTTTTATCACCACATGCTACAATTTCTGTATCAGCTCTGTATATTGCAGGTCCTAAAGATTTAGATATTTTAGCAATATAGTCATCGCTTAAACCCAAGTTTAGTTTTTTGTTTTCAGCCTGATATAGCTCTATTTTTTCATCTAATTTACTCATTGTTATCTCCTATTGATTACTTTAAACATATTATAGCACCAATAGTAAGGAAAAATCAATATATATGTCAAATATCTATATTTTTATACAAAATACATAATATCTATATTTTTATTACATCTTTATCACACTATATATTATTAAAATAATATATCTACTCTTTATAAGCTACAAATTATCACTATCTACAGTGATAATTGTATGAACATTGCCTCTAGGGTTAAAATCTGCTACTATCTTCATCCACTTTGGATCTAATTTACTATAGAGTGCATTAAAAATCTCATTTGCACTATTTTCATGGCTAATATGTCTAGATGAAAAAGAGTTAATATATAACTTAAGTGCTTTAAGTTCTATAACTCTCTTATTGGGTATGTAGGATAGCTTTATAGTAGCAAAATCTGGGTATCCCGATCTTGGGCACTTGCACATAAACTCTGGTAACTCTATATCTATAATGTAGCCATTTTTATGCTCATTTGGCCAAAAGTTATCTTCACTATTTATATCGAACTCTAAAATCTCTTTTTCACCATATTTTAATTCCACAATATCGCCTTTATTTAATGTTTATTCTAATATATAATTTTATTAGTCAGTGCATATAGGGTTTAGAAACCCCATATTGAAAGTACTATTTTATTAATTATACATCAAGATGTTTTACATCTTTAGCATGTGTCTCTATATATGCACGTCTAGGCTCTACTTCGTCACCCATAAATAAAACAAAAACTTCACTAGCTGCCTCGAAATCTTCTATTTTAACTCTTAATAACCTTCTATTAGTAGGATCCATAGTAGTCTCCCAAAGCTGCTCTGGATTCATCTCTCCAAGACCTTTGTATCTTTGAATATATGCACCTTTTTTTGCACTCTCTTCAATTTTAGCTAGTTCATCTAATAGATCTCTTTGCTCTAGCTCTTCGTTTATATAATCTTTTATCTTTTGGTAGATATATATAGCCTCATTGTAGTGTGGGCTTGTAAATAGGTTGTCATCTATAATTAACTCTTCTAGACCTTCATTTGTTTGAACATAATAGTGTAGTCTCTCTTCATCTACATTACTGTTTAATATATTGTATCCAAGTTCCCCTATATAATTTTCTAAATCTTTAGCTAGTTCATCATTAGATTTACCAGCAATATCAGGGTTTTCTATCATAAATCTTAAAACTTCAGACATTGCAAAACGCTTATCTAGTTCGTTTAGTGTTAATTGATAATATGCCACAAGAGTAAAGAGTGATACTAAATCTTGTTTACCAAGAGTTTGAATATCTGTAGCTTCTATACCCTTTTCTATTAAAAACTCTTTTAGAGCTTTATCATCTTTTAGGTATGTCTCGTTTTTACCCTTTTTGTATCTATAAAGTGGTGGTTGTGCTATATATAAGTATCCATTCTCTACAACATCTTTTAAAAATCTAAAGAAGAATGTCATTAGTAGTGTTTGAATATGACTTCCATCTACATCGGCATCGGTCATTATAATAATTTTATGGTACCTTAGCTTATCTTCATTAAACTCATCACCAATACCACAACCTAATGCTGTTATCATATTTTTAATCTCATCAGAGCGTAAAATCTTCTCTAAACGAGCTTTCTCTACATTTAAAATCTTACCCTTAAGTGGTAAAATAGCTTGAAATACTCTATCTCTACCTTGTTTAGCAGAACCACCTGCTGAGTCTCCCTCCACAAGGTATAGTTCTGATATACCTGGGTCTTTACTCTGACAATCTGCAAGTTTCCCAGGAAGAGTACCTATACTCATTGAGTCTTTTCTTTTAACTAAATCTTTAGCTCTTTTTGCTGCTTCTCTACCTCTAGCTGCAAGTAGAACCTGTGCCATAATAGCTTTAGCCTCTATAGGATTCTCTTCTAAGTATTTATTAATCTGCTCATATACAAACTTTTGAACAAGTGGTCTAACATAAGCAGAACCTAGTTTTCCTTTTGTTTGACCCTCAAATTGTGGCTCTGGCACTCTAACACTTACAATAGAGACTAATCCCTCTTTAGTATCGTCCCCACTAATTTTAGTATTCTTCTCTTTAGCATTAGCATTTTTAGATACATACTTAGATATTGCTCTTGTAAGTCCTGCTCTAAAACCAGCCTCATGAGTACCACCTTCGATTGTCTTAATATTATTAACAAAACTAAAAGATGTATCTCTATCACCATCTTGATACATAAATGATATATCAATCTCTATATCGTCTGCTTGGCCTTCAAATAGTTGAGCTGAAGATAGTGATTCTTTTGTTGCCATATCCTCTACAAACTGTCTAATACCACCTTCGAAATGGAACTTCTCTTTTGTACCATCTCTTTCATCTTTAAACTCTATACTAATTTTTGGATTTAAATAAGCAAGCTCTTTGAAACGCTTAATTAAGATATCTTTTTTAAACTCTACAGTCTCTGTAAAAATAGTATCATCAGGCCAAAACTCTACTTTAGTTCCTGTCTTTCTTGGGCTATCACCAATAATCTCTAGAGTAGTTGTAGGGATACCCTTTTCGAACCACTGTTCATGTATCTTAGCATCTCTGAAGATAGTAAGATGTAATTTTCCAGATAGTGCATTTACAACAGATACACCAACTCCATGTAGACCACCAGATACCTTATAAGTATCTTTATCAAATTTACCACCAGCATGAAGAACTGTTAGTACAACTGTAGCTGCCGAAATCTTCTCTGTTGGGTGCTCTGCAACTGGAATACCACGACCGTTATCTTCTATAATTACAGAACCATCACCTGTAAGTGTAACCTTAATTGTATTACAAAAACCAGCCATAGCCTCATCTATAGAGTTATCTACAACTTCATAAATTAGATGATGAAGTCCTCTAATAGATGTATCTCCAATATACATACCAGGACGCTTACGAACAGCCTCCAAGCCTTTTAAAACCTTAATATTACTAGCACCATAATCTGCCATCAAAACACTCCGTTTTTAATCTACTATATTATATCTTATTCTCTTTAAAGTTCTAAGCTATATATAATCTCCACTTTTTGAACGTTTTGTTGCTGCTACATTGATATTTTCTATACTATCTAATTTATTATCTTTAAGTGACTCTATAGCCCATCTAGCAATCATTACAGCATTATCAGAGCAGTAGTTTAAATCTACTTCTAAAAACTCTTTGTTAAACTCTTTGGTTAAAGTTTTAAAGTGGTTTTTTATATAGCTATTTGCACTAACACCACCAACTATTGCAAAATATGTTGCGCTACTTGTTTTAAATACTTTTTTAGATTTTTGTAATAAGTGCTTAACAACTGCTAACTCAAAAGAGGCTGAAATATCGCACATATCCTCTTTAGTTAAAGCATCTGCACCACCAAGAGACTCTATTTTCAATCTAACTGCATTTTTAAGTCCAGATAGTGAAAAAGCAATTGCCGAAGAGTTTTGTAGGGGTATGGGAAAAGTAAATTTCGATCTATCTCCCTCTTTTGCCAGTTTTTCAATAACTGGACCTCCAGGATAGCCCAAATTCATCATTTTGGCAACTTTGTCGTAACTCTCACCAACACTATCATCTAAAGAGGTAGCTAAGATTTTCATAGAGTCATAACTGTTAACTTCTAAAAGTTGAGTATGTCCACCTGATACTAAAAGTACTAATAGAGGAAGCTTCTCGTTTTTCTCTATAAAAAGAGAGTATACATGACCCTTTAGGTGGTTTACGCCAACTATTGGTAAGTTTAAAAATGAAGCGATACTCTTAGCCATTGCAACACCTTCGTGTAGAGATACTGAAAGACCAGGGTGGGTAGTAACACTTACTGCTTTTATATCTTTAAAGTATGGTTTTAGCTTCTCTAAAAGCTTTGGTAAAGCAACAGCGTGTAGCCTACTTGCAAGTTCAGGCACAACACCACCATAATAGCTATGCTCTATCTCTTGAGAAATCTTTAAATGCTCTATTACCTCTAGTGTCTCTATATCTGTTAATGCTATAGAGCTGTCATCACAACTGCTCTCTATACTTATTAATAAACCCATCTAATCCTCACACTTAAACTTTAAATTAAACTCTTTAAATATCCACTCCCAATCTCCATATCCACTATCTGCATTTATGTGTCCTGCACTATCAACTATTTTGAAATTAGCACTATACTCTTTAGCTAGTAGTTCTGTCTCTTCTACACTAGACCAAAGATCATTAGAAGATACAACAAATGTAAGCTCTTTTGCTAAAAGTGACTTGGGTTTTGGTGGTGGGAAAAAACTCTTAATTGTATTCTCATCTGTATCGATACTAGGAGGTGCTACTAAGTATAGTCTATCTAGCTCTATATCCGCCTCGTTAGCGTACCAAAACCAGAGGGTATTTGCCAAAGAGTGGCATACGACAACAGTTGGTTTAAAATCTATCATAATCTCTCTTAACTCTTTAAGCCAACTATTAAGTGTTGGAAAATGTGGGTTTTTAAGTAGTGGGAAATAGACTCTTTTATAGTTGCAAGCCAACTTAGAAGCAAGCTTTGATTGCCAGTGTGGATGGTCGCTTCCACCCCAGCCATGCAGTATTAAGACTCTCATTTTAACCCCTTAGTAAAAGCTCTTACCTCTGTGTCTATCTCTATAATACTCTCTATAGAGTCTAACTTAGTATCATCAAACTTAGCATAAGATTTTAGTATAATATCTACCATCTTAAAAAATCCAAACTCACCTTTGCTAAATCTATCTATTGCAACCTCATTTGCTGCATTTAAAACAACACCCATATCGCTGTTGCTTAGGAGATGCTTTTTTATCTGCCAAATTGGATATTTGCTCTCCTTAATCTCTTCGAAAGATAAAGAGCCAATCTCTAATAAATTTAGCGGCTCTAAAATCTGCTCTTCAACTTTGCCTCTTAAAGCGTAGGCAATTGGAAGCTGCATATTAGCACGGCTTAGATGTGCAGTAGTAGAGCCATCTTTAAACTCTACAAGCCCATGAATTAATGATTTTCTCTCTATAAAAGCATCTATTCTATCTGTATTAAATAGCCACTTTGCCTCTAGCAGTTCAAAGAGTTTATTTACCATAGAAGCACTATCTATTGTAATCTTATTACCCATAGACCAGTTTGGATGCTTTAGGGCATCTGCAAATGTAGCATTTTCTATTTTTTTAATATCCCAATCTCTAAATGCCCCACCACTTGCAGTAATATAGAGTCTATCTACCTCTTTATTATCAACTAAATACCAAAGTGCAAAGTGTTCGCTATCTATTGGAGTTAGTTTAGATATATCTATAAATTTACCAGCAACTACCAAAGACTCTTTATTTGCCAAAGCAACTCTTTTGCCAAGTTTTATCGAGTGAAGAGTTGGCATTAAGCCTAAATATCCAACAAGTGCATTAACTACCACTTCAGATGAGCTCTGCTCAATAGCATCTAATATGGCACTCTCTCCGGCAAAAACAGTGCTATGATTAACTTTTGCTATATCTTCACTATTAGCGACAACTACAACTTTAGGTTTAAACTCTGCAATTTGCTTATTTAAAAGATCTATATTTCTACCAGCTACCAAAACCTCTACACCAAGATTAAAACGCCTAGCAATATTTAGAGTATTAACCCCTATAGAGCCTGTTGAGCCAAGAAGAACCATTATATAACCTCTTCATATATATTTGTAGAAGTGCGAAGTTTTATTGACTTTTTAATTAACTCTTTTTTCTTTTTTTGAATTGAGCTATCCTCTTTTGGATAACGGCTTAAAACTATGTAAGCTCTTTTTTTACAACTATTATGATTGTGGTTTTTATCGCAATACTTGATTGTCTCTAAAATCTGCTCTAAAGCGCGATTTAAATCTTTACCTTTAAGCTCAACATAAAAAACCTCTTTAACCCCTTCGCAATCTACCTCATATAACCAATCACACCTTTTGCCACTCTTAATTAAACACTCATCTACTCTTACTTCATTTATCTCTTTTTTAGAAATGTTGTTTAGTCTGAAGCTTCTTTTTTTCTCTGTTTGAGCAAATACGGCTCTATTGTTACATTTATTACAACTATCTATCATTATTCAAGCTCCAAAAGCTCATTAAACTCTTGGCTTAACTCTTCAGATACACTATCTATACTATATGCATCTATTAAATTACTCTCTTTATCGTATATATCTTTTAAAATACCATCTTCTATTGTATATGCACTTATATCACTGGCACTAATCTTGTAATCTAACATCTCATAAAAAGGGCTATTTCTGCCAATTTTATCTCTCTTTTCATCTAAAAGAAGCAAATTATTAATAGCTGTTATGATATATGGGCTATGTGTTGTTATATTTACTTTGCTACCACTATTGTAGATATATGCTATCAACTCTACCAACTCTTTTTGAGATAGTGGATATAAATGAGCCTCTGGCTCTTCTATAAATAGATTAGCTTCTAAAATTTCTAAATATAATAAAACTACAATTAAGGGTAACACCTCTTGTTGTCCTGATGATAGATACTTCATTGGTGTAAAAATATTACTATTTTGAATGCCAACGCTTTTGTTTTCTTTTTTATAAACAATATCTCCTCTTAATATTTTAGAAGTTTTGTTTAATATCTTGTTATTGCTATAGTTATTTAAATTATTTATAGAATTCTCGTAAATTCCACCAAATACTAAAAGGAGACTATCAACTTTATATCCAGTTTGTAATAATGAAAATATTGACTCTTTAAGAGTAGCAAAATATGTTCTACCAGCAGGAATAAAGTATGAATTTTGAAATATATCATTTATTGGGTTATTTTTTGTAAAATATGAATTAATATTTTTAATATATGCATCACGATTGTCTCTATATTTAATGGATTCATCTTTAATTTCATTAATTAATTTTTTTAAATCTTTATTATAAACTATCTCTAAATTATCTCTATTTTGAAAAATTTTTAACTCTAAATTATCTGATTTAAAAACTATTTTAAAATCATAATTAGATAATATTTCTTTGTTAAAATATCCATAAAAGTAGTCTTTTATTATACTTTCATTAGTTTTTAACTCATGAGTATTTTGAATTGTATATATACCACTGAGATTAAAAAGAAAACTACTAAAAAAGTGGTCAAGCTTCACCAATAAGCTTTTACCCGTAGCTTGTGGACCAATAACTACATTAAACTTTTTAGGTTCATATATAGCCTCTTTAATAGTTACAAAGTTTTCTATCTCTATTTGTTTCATTAATTATCCTAAATTTAGAATTATATAGAGCATAACACTAGCAAATAAGTAGCCATCTACTCTATCAAGCACTCCACCATGTCCTGGGATTATATCGCCACTATCTTTTACCCCTGCCTCTCTTTTTAGGTAGCTCTCAAACAGGTCTCCAAATACAGATGAAACAGATGTTAAAAGTGCAACCAAAATAGCTACCAAAAAGCTAATTTCACTAGTTGCACTTATCAATATTGCACCTATTAAAGTAGCTAATGCAACACCACCATAAACACCCTCTAGGGTCTTATTTGGTGAAGTTTCGCTAAATTTAGTTTTTCCAAACTTTTTACCACTGTAGTATGCTCCTACATCGCTTAAAGCTACAATTATAAGTAACCAAACAAGAACCTTTACACCACCATGTAAATATAGACTCCAGATAAATAGAATAGAAGCAAACGGATACAAAACTGGCAAGAATGATTTAGGGTCTATACTCTTATCGTAAGCTAATTTTGCAGCCATTACTAAAAGTGTTAAAAAGAGTAAAAGTACAGGTTCATAGAAAAAGTAAGCCACTACCCAAGATATGGCAATAATTGGCAACAGTTCTAAAGAGTTTACCTTAAAGAGCCTACCAGCCTCATCATAAGCAAAATAAGCTACTGCTCCAAAAAATAACCAAGTTAAAAATTTAATATCTAAAATACCAATTAAAAATATAACCCCCAACATCACCGCAGCACTCTGCCACCTAACCTTATGCTCTACACTCATATAAACCCTTTAAACTTTTATAACATTTTACTACTCTTTTGCTTAATAGGTAGAGTTAAGTAAAAGAGTAGTTTAGATAGTTAACTTGTTTACCTCAAAATCTCTCTTATAATCTTTAGGCATTTTCTTCTAAATTTTTTTTAGTCATTTGCCAAGAGGTTATATATTCATCAGGTTCATTAAGTTCTAATCCCAATTCAATATTTTCTTTTAAATCTTTTATCTGCTTT
>CAMZLH010000026.1 GCA_947311565.1 uncultured Nitratifractor sp. | reverse complement strand
TGCTTTAAATGTTGACCTTTTTACACCTACTACTCTCTTAAATTTATCTTCATCTATTTTCTCAAATTTATCTATTTTTCTCATGTTATAATTTTAGCATATTTTTAGTTTTGCAAGAAGTCTATTAAAACATATGGTAACTCAAACTCTTTTTCTCAAGTAATATTATCTATTATTCAAAATGCTATAGATGTTATAGTATCAAGAGAGATAGAGAATCCAAATATATCTATATCTATTAAAAAAGAGAAAAAAATTATCACTATAGAGATAGAGGATAACGCTAAAGGTATAGATGTAGACCCTATATCAAATATATTTAAACCATTTACCTCTAAAAAATTAAAGCCATCAACTGGAGTTGGACTATATATGTGTAAAATGATAATAGAAGATAAATTTAAAGGTAAAATAGAGGCTGAAAATAGAGAGAATGGAGCTATATTTAAGTTAATTTTATCGAATATTTAGTATAACTACTCTAGATAGTTTATAAGGATATAAATGAGAGCAAAAGAGTTAAAAGAGGTAGTTGGAGCATTAATTAAGCAAAATCTTCCTATATTTATCTGGGGTAGTCCAGGTGTTGGAAAGTCATCTATTATTAAGCAAGTATCTAGTAGTGGGGGATTAGAATTTATAGATTTAAGACTATCTCTACTAGATCCAACTGACCTTAAAGGGATACCATTTTTTAATAGTCAAACCAACGAAGCACTATGGGCATCGCCTAATTTTTTACCAAAGAGTGGAGAGGGAATTCTATTTTTAGATGAGATTAATACAGCTGCTCCATCGGTTCAAGCAGCTGCTTACCAGCTAATATTAGATAGAAAAGTTGGAGAGTATGAGTTGCCAATTGGTTGGGCAATAGTAGCTGCTGGAAACTATGAGAGTGATAGAGGGGTAGTATATAAACTACCAACTCCATTGGCAAATCGTTTTGTTCATCTATCTTTAGAACCACACTTTGAGGATTGGAAAGAGTGGGCATATAAAGCAGATATCAGTAGTGAAATTATCGCATTTTTACACTTTGATAATGAAGAGTTATTTAAGTTTGATCCAACTAGCAACGAAAAAGCTTTTGCAACACCAAGAAGTTGGGAGTATGTAGATAGAGTTTTAAAGAGTGGTTTAGATAGAGTATTAACACATAAGGCAATTAAAGGCGCTGTTGGAGAGTCTAGTGCAAATAACTTTATATCTTTTATTAAGGTAATGAGTACTCTTCCAAATATTAGCGATATCTTAGATGGAGTAAGTGTTGAAATACCAAAAGATGCACAGAGTTTAATTGCATTGACTACCGGAGTTGTAGCAAAAGCAAAAGATGCTAAATCTAAGCAGTTAGAGAATATTATAAACTTTTCGCTATCTTTACCAAAAGAGTTTGCAATTATGTTAATAAAAGATATACAAAGTAGTGCTATAGAGATTGAGCACTTAAGTGCTTTTGAAAATTGGGTAGATGAGTTTAGCTTTTTATTGGAGTAGGGGAGGATTATGAAAAAAGTAGCAGTTAGTATTGGAGATTTAAATGGTATAGGAATAGATATAGCTTTAAAAGCTCATAATAGTATTAAGCAAGATGTAGATCCAATATATATAATTAGTAAAAAAATGTTAAAAAGAGCATCTGAAAAGCTTGGTATTGAAATACCTAATGATTTTAATACAATATCTCCAGATGCTAAAAATTTTAAGATAAAAGCTGGAAAAGTTACTAAAAAGAGTGGTACTTACAGCTTTGCTTCTTTTGCTAGAGCTGTAGAGTTAGCAGAGCAAAGTAGAGTAGATGCAATTTTAACTCTGCCAATTAATAAAGAGGCTTGGAGTAGGGCAGGTATTGACTATAAAGGTCATACAGATTATCTAAGAGAGTATTTTAAAAAAGATGCAATAATGATGCTTGGTTGCCCTAAGATGTATGTAGCTCTATTTACCGAGCATATACCACTAAATGATGTTGCTAAGAGTCTTAAATTAAAGCCTCTAAAGAGATTCCTTTTAGCTTTAAGTAGATCTTTACAAACTAATGAACAGATTGCTCTGCTTGGTTTAAACCCACACGCAGGAGACAATGGTGTTTTAGGAGATGAAGAGAGAGTAATAGAGAAAGCTATAAAATTGGTAAATAAAAAGTTTGGGAGTAAGCAGTTTATTGGACCTATAGTGCCAGATATTGCCTTTACACCAAATTTTCGTAAAAATTTTAAATATTTTGTTGCAATCTACCACGATCAAGGTTTAGCACCACTAAAAGCTCTATATTTTGATGAGAGTATAAATGTATCGTTAAATTTGCCAATCCTAAGAGTAAGTGTAGATCATGGTACAGCTTTTGATATTGCTTATAAAAGAGAGAATATTAAATTAGATAGCTACTTAAATTCAGTTAAATATATACTCACCCAGATATGAAAGAGTTAAAAAAAGTAGAGAAGTTACTTCTTAGTTATTCAAATATAAAAAAAGTTGTAAATAAGAGACAATTATCATACTACGATGAGTATGGAGTTGTAGTAATGCTAAAATATAAAGATAGTAAGCTAGTAGTCTCTTTCGGAAGAGGAGCAAAGCTAATGTCTAAATTTCCAAAGCTTAAAGGTGATGGTAAAATAGTTAGATATTTAGAGTATATAGAGATAGATAGAAAGGAACTTACTCTATTGAAAAATATAGTAGATGAGAGTTTAATATTGGGTTTAGAGTCATATGAGTTAAAGAGATTAACTAAATAAAGAGCTCTCTTCGCACTCTAATACACACTCTTGTTTTGTCTGTAGCTCTTCACTTAAACAACAAGCACACTCTTGGCATATATACTCATAATTGTTTGTATTTAGATATAGTTCATCTTTATTGGTTAACTCTTTGTAGCATTTAGAGCAGTAGTTTGTAATATTTTCTAAAACTTTTAAGGTTTGACTCTCTTTTATAAAAAATTCACTATTAATATTAAGCATCTTCTAACTCTTTTATAATTTTTTTAGCTTCATCTAGGGTTGGGTCTAGTGTTAGAGCTTTTTTATATAACTCTAAAGCCTCTGTATACTCTTTTAGATCATAAAGAGTATTTGCATAGTTAAAAGAGTATGGTGCATATTCGCTATCTAGTTTTATTGCTAGTTTATGATGCTCTATAGCCTCTCTATCTTCACCCAATTTATGCAGAGTATTTGCAAGTAGATTATGTGTTATATCATCTCTACTATCATGCTCTAATAGTTTTAAAAAGTTCTCTTTTGCACTGTTGTAGTTATTCATATTTAAATAGACAACACCAAGTGCCTTTAGCGCTTCTAAATTCTCTGGCTCAATAATTAGTAGAGCATCTAGTGCCTTTTTAGCTTCTATATTGTCATCTCTTTCTATGGATTCGTTAGCTATTGACATTAGCTCTTCTACTCTAGTAACTATTTTAGGCTCTGGCTGTTTAGTTTTAAATATCTTATCTGCTCTATTTATTCCACCAATTTGTTCATTAGGTAGTTTTGTCTCAAAATCTACACCTCTTTTTGGGTGGCTACCACTAAATAGTTGCTTAAAGAAGATAATAAAAATAGTTAAGGCTACGATTGTTAATATAAGTTGTAATTCATTCATAATGCAAGTATATGCTAAAAGTTATAAAGAAGAGCTAAACATTATGGTATAATTTATAAAATTATTTGTGGGGTTTATAATGAGGCAAGTTTTATTACTATTAAGTATATTTATATCTCTACTTAATGCTAATGGAGTAGAGTGGAGAGATAGCATAAAAGTAGGATTGGAAGTCGCTAAAAAAGAGAATAAAATTTTAATGATATTTGTTGAGGCACACAACTGTCCGTGGTGTAAAAAAATGTTAACTACAACACTAAGCGATAAAGATGTTGTAAGAAACTTAAACAGAGACTACATATCTGTTAAAATAGATGCAGATTCAAAAGAGGGTAAAGAGTATTTCTCCTCTTTAGCAATTACCCCTACAACCTACTTTGTTACAGCAAATAAAGAGTATCTAGAGTCGATAGAGGGCTTTAATGATATTGAGTTCTTCTTTTGGAGTATGGCAAAAGCTGAGAAAAAATTTAAAAATTTAAAGAGTAATTAATATGAGATATCTAGTAACAATTCTAATGATATTTACACTACTAAATTCAAAAGTTAATAGTAAAATCAATACTTTAATCTCCTCTGCTAGAGCACAAGTTGGAGTTACAAAGAGTTATGATCCATCTTATGTAAGAATAAAGTATCCAATGGGTGATATTGACAAGAGCAGAGGTGTATGCACAGATGTTGTAGTAAGAGCGTTTAGGGGTGTTGGAATAGATTTACAAAAAGAGATATACTTAGATAAAAAGGCAAATCTAAAGAGATATAAAGGGCTTTACTATAGTGATAAGTTAGATTCAAATATAGATCATAGAAGAGTTAAAAATCTTCAAGTATATTTTGCTAGTAGAGGCTATCGAGTAAAGGGTAAGTTTAAAGAGGGAGATATAGTAGTATGGAAATTACCAGGAAGTAATTTAGATCATATTGGTATCTGTTCTGATAGACTTAATCGAGTTGGAGAGCCATTAATTATTCATAATGTAGGTTATGGAGCTAAAGAGGAGAGTGTACTTAGAAGCTATATAATTGTAGATCATTTTAGGATCTTAAAGTAGTGCGATTAGATAGCTATTTGGTAAAATATAATTATTTCGAAAGCAGAAATAGAGCTCAAGAGGCTATTAAAGAGTCAAGAGTAAAAGTAGATAATAAGATTATTAAAAAACCATCCTTTAAGGTAGGCAATGCTCTCTCTATTGAGGTGGAAAAGTCTAAGTTCTATGTAAGTAGAGCAGCAAGAAAGCTAGAAGAGTATTTGAAAGAGTATAGTTTAGACTTTAAAGGGAAAAGGGTTTTAGATATAGGTTCTAGCACAGGTGGATTTACACAAATAGCATTAGAAATGGGTTCTAAAAGTGTCGATTGTGTTGATGTTGGAACCGATCAATTACATCACTCACTAAGAGATAGAGATGATGTAAATATATATGAAAATGTTGATATTAGAGATTTTAGTGCATCAAAATACGATTTAATTGTATCTGATGTTTCATTTATTTCGCTTCTTTTGATAATTGACAAAATAGACAATTTAATTAAAAATAATGGTGTTATATTACTACTTTTTAAGCCTCAGTTCGAAGTAGGAGTGGGCATAAAACGGGACTCTAAAGGTGTTGTTATAGATAATTATGCTATAAATTACTCTAGAAATAACTTTTTAGCTAAATGTAAAGAACTTGGCTGGAAGTTATTTGATAATAGATTTAGTAAAGTGTCAGGTAAAGATGGTAATGTTGAAGAGTTTTTTTGTTTTTATGTTTAGGATATGGATATGATAGAGACTATAGCAATTGGAACATTTGATGGCATGCATATTGCACATCAAAAACTGATAGATCTATCTGATGGTGTTGTAGTTGTATCTAAAGGTTATGAATCTTTAACTAGAGGATGGAAAAGGTCACTATATACTAACAAACCAATTTTTGTATATCAATTAAAAGATATTAAGCACTTAAGTGCTCGAGAATTTATTGATAAATTGTATATGGATTTTCCTAATCTAAAGAAGATAGTTGTTGGGTATGACTTTGTATTTGGTAAAGATAGAAGTGCCGATTCTAAAGCTTTACAAAAATACTTTAAAGGTAGTGTTGAGGTTATAGATGAGATTAAACTAAATGGTAAGTCTGTTCACTCTAGAGTAGTTAGAGAGAGTGTAGGCAATGGAGATGTAGAGTTAGCTAGTAAATTGCTAGGAAGACCTTACAGAATTGATGGTGAACAGGTGAGGGGTCAAGGTTTGGGCTCTAAAGAGCTAGTTCCAACAATTAATTTAAATATAAAAGGGTACATACTGCCTCCTGGTATCTTTTTAGTAAATGTAGAGATTAAAAGAGTTAAATATAAAGCCATTGCTTTTGTTGGCCATAGACTTACAGTAGATGGTGAGTTTAGTTTTGAGATACATATATTAGGAAAGAAATTAAAGCACAGCATAGATGGAAAAATTTGGGTAGAGTTTATTAAGTTTATACGTGATGTTAAAAAGTTTGATACTATAGCTAAATTAAAAGAGCAAATTAAAATAGATCTTAAAGAGGCTAATAATATGATAATAAGTAGCAGCTTTACTAAAACTATTCACTCTTAGTAATAGCCTACTTTATATAAAACTTCTATAGAGTATTAAATAGTAACTTGTGAAACTGTAGATGAAAATTTGTATCCTCTTCTTCTAACTGTATGTATTACCTGAAATCCTAAAATACTCTTTAATCTTTTTCTTATTTGATTTATTGCTACCTCTACTGTATTATCACTTACATACTCTGGCTCTTCCCATAAGGCGTTAATAATTTCATCTTTACTAAAAACTCTTTGATTCCGTAGAGCTAAATATACTAATATATCAAATGTCTTTCCATTTAAAGATACAATTTTATCATCATATTTTATCTTTTTGCTAGCAATGTCAATTGTTAATTTGTCAATCTCTATCTTTGTGCCATATAGGTTTCTCATATTAGCTAATACTCTAGCAGCTATTAGATCAGACTGGTCTCTATGCTCGCATATGACATCATCTACAGTTAAATTAAAAAATTCACCATGATTATTTACGTTATCAGTCATAACTATTATTTTTGTTTCAGGTTTTTTCTGTTTAATCTCTTTTACAAAACGCTCCATCGCATATTTCATCTTTTCATCAACTACAATAATTAATTCATAGTGTCTAAAATATGTAAAATTAGTAGCATCATATAGATCTTCTGCACTATCTAATATACAAATAAAGTAGTTAGATATCTCTTTTAAAAGCTCTTTAGCGAACTCATCAGAGAAACCAATTGTTAAAATTCTCATTAATACCTTCCAATGTATGAAGTCTCTTTAATAAAGTTATATTTCATATAAGAGTATTCAGATATAAAATCTTTTAATATAATTTTATTAATTAAGTTGTATATATAATTTATATCTAAAATAGACTTATTTAAAAATAAAAGTTACATATTCAGTTGGGAATTATAGCAGAAATTTAAGGATTATTTGTCAAATAGCAAAAAAAACATTGCTTTTTTTAAGTTTCTTTAGCTTTTTTGTTTAACAATAACTTTTTTTGGATTTAAATGTTTTATAAACTCTTTTATCATTGGCTCTTCTAAAAGCTCCTTAGGGTCCTTATCTACACTTGCAATTTCTTTGCTCTCTGGCATAATACAGCTACTCTTTGGTAACTCTTCGATAGTAGCATTTTTTCTAACATCTTCTCTTTTTTTGATAATTTTAGTTGCTACTTTTTTTTTTGAAATATTCTCTATTTTTGTTCCAATTCCATATAACTCTTCAACGAAAAGCTTTAAAATTCCCCAATTTTGAATAAGTATTTTTTTATTGTTATCATCTACACTAGACTCCCAAGTCAATATACCATTAACATATCCAATAAATGTTACATTTTTTTCAAATACCTCTCCTAATTCGTAGTTTCTATCGTATATTTTATCAATTAGTGCTTTAAAGATTAATTTAGGATTAGATACAGTGTTACTATTTGTTACTTCTTTCTCTTTTTGTGTAGCAGTAATACTCTCTTTTATCTCAACTTTACTACTTTTTTCTAAATTAGCACTACTTTTTATAATATTTTCGCTAGGTCTATCTTCTAACTCATGTTGAAGTTGATGAATCATATCATCAATATTATGAATACTCATTGCCTCTACCATTTTAAAGAGTGCTAGTGATAGTACAAACTCTCCACTGCTTCCTATAGATAGTAATCTTTTAGCATCAGCTAAAACTCTAAAAAATCTCTCAATAGTTAATATATTTAACTCTTTATCTTGAGATAAGAGTCTATCTTGAATATATTGAGTAATCTCATCTATAATCATCTCTGCTTCATAACTGCTAAACTCATCAATAAACTCCAATATAGCTTTTTTATCTTTTAAGGTTATAGATTTAATTAATCTAGATATTGTTAGTGGATCAACAATTCCTAGCATATCTGTAATATCAGATGTCTTAATCTTTCCATTACAATATACTATTGATTGATCAAGCAGTGTAATTGCATCTCTTAAAGAGCCTTGACCACTTCTTGCTATAATCTCTAGTGCTCCATCTTCGAACTCTACACTCTCTTGGTGTAGAATATAGGCTAGATGCTCTTTTACTACTTTAATTGGCAATTTTTTAAATCTAAAGTGTTGAGTTCTGCTTAATATTGTAGCTGGTAGCTTAAGAGGATCTGTAGTTGCTAGTATAAATTTAACAAACTCTGGTGGCTCCTCTAGCGTTTTGAGTAGAGCATTAAAAGCTTGCACTGTAAGCATATGTACTTCATCTATAATAAATATTTTAAATCTTCCAATAGATGGTTTATATTTTGTATGTTCAATGAGCTCTTTTATATCTTCTATACCGCGGTTACTCGCGGCATCCATCTCGATAATATCTATATGTCTACTATCATTTGCCATAAGGCACTGCTCACAAGTTTGACAAGGATTATTAGTTGGAGCTTTTTCACAAAGTAGAGCTTTTGCAAAAATTCTAGCAGTAGATGTCTTTCCACTTCCCCTTATTCCTGAGAATAAATAGGCATGTGATAATCTAGAGCTCTCTAGTGCTAAAGATAGAGTTTTAGAGACAGCCTCTTGCCCAACAAGGTCAGTAAAGTTACTAGGTCGATATTTTCGTGCTAATGCTAGTGCCAACTAAATCTCCTTTTAAATAATAAACTTATTGTATATAAAAAGTGCTTATCTTTAGCTAATCAATATAGCTATTTTGATATACTTAAATTTTAAAATAGTACATATATTAGGAGAGATAGTGAGTTATAATCCAGCAGAGTTAGAGAAGAAATGGCAAAATATTTGGCTAGAAGAGAAAGCTTATGAGCCTAAAGATGACAACTCTTTACCTAAGAAATATATTTTAAGTATGTTTCCATATCCAAGTGGAAAGATGCATATGGGGCATGTAAGAAACTATACTATTAGCGATGCTTTTGCAAGATACTATAGAAAGCAAGGCTTTAATGTATTGCATCCAATGGGATGGGATGCTTTTGGTATGCCAGCAGAGAATGCTGCAATTCAACATAAGCTTCATCCAAAGGGTTGGACATATGACAATATATCATATATGCAAAAAGAGTTTGACTCTTTAGGTCTTTCGTTTTCAAAGAGTAGAGAGTTTGCAACTTGTGATGAGCTATATACAAAGAACGATCAAGAGATAATTATTAAGATGTATGAAGCTGGGCTCTTATATAGAAAAGACTCTATATTAAATTGGTGCGAAGATTGCCATACGGTACTAGCAAATGAGCAGGTAGAAGATGGAAAGTGTTGGAGATGTGATAACGAAGTTGAACAAAAAAATATGCCCGGGTACTATCTAAATATATTAAAATATGCAGATAGATTACTTGATGACTTGGAGCTTCTTGAAGGTAAATGGCCTAATCAAGTTATTACTATGCAAAAGAACTGGATTGGCAGAAGCAGAGGGCTTGAGTTTGACTTTAATTTAAGTAGTGCTTCTAAAGAGTCTCTTAATGGTATGTTTAATAGCTTTAGTGTCTTTACAACAAGAGCAGATACTGTTTATGGTGTTAGCTATACAGCATTAGCACCTGAGCATGAGATTGTAGAGTATATGCTTGATAATAAGTTGTTAGATAGCGAAGTGGCTCAAAAGATTGAGACTATTAAGAGTATGACAGAGGTTGAGAGAGCTAAGCAAGATAAAGAGGGTTATTCATTAGGAATTAATGTAGTACATCCATTAACTGGGCAAGAAGTTCCTGTATGGTGTGCTAACTTTGTATTGGCTAGTTATGGCAGTGGTGCTGTTATGGCTGTTCCTGCACACGATGAGAGAGATTTTGAATTTGCAACTAAATATAATTTGCCAATTACAAGAGTAATAGATGGTGGAGAGCTACCATATACACAGAGTGGTACTTTAGTTGATTCGCAAGAGTTTAATGGTATTTATAGTAGTGAAGCTCGAGAGAAGATTATAGACCTTTTTGAGAGCAAAGGTTTTGGCAAGGCAAAGATTAACTATAAGTTAAGAGATTGGGGTGTTAGTCGACAAAGATATTGGGGTGCACCAATTCCTTTTGTACATTGTGACTCTTGTGGATTAGTACCAGAGAACAAAGAGAATTTACCAATTACACTGCCTGATGATGTAGAGATTACAGGTGAGGGGAATCCATTAGATAATCATCCAACATGGAAAGAGTGTAAGTGCCCTAAATGTGGTGCAGATGCCATAAGAGAGACTGATACTTTAGATACATTTGTTCAAAGCTCTTGGTATCAGTTACGATATGCAACAGATCCTAAAAAATGGGAAGATGTAGCAATAGATAAAGAAAATAGTGATTATTGGATGAATGTTGATCAATATATTGGTGGTATAGAGCATGCAATTTTACATCTTTTGTATGCAAGATTTTTTACTAAAGTTTTAAATGACCTTGGATATTGTGATGTAAAAGAGCCATTCGAGAGGCTTTTAACACAAGGAATGGTATTAAAAGATGGCTCAAAAATGAGTAAATCTAAAGGCAATACTGTTGACCCAGGATATATAGTAGATAGATATGGTGCAGATACTGCAAGACTATTTATACTTTTTGCTGCACCTCCAGTTAAAGAGTTAGAGTGGAATGATAGTGCAGTAGAGGGTTCTTATAGATTCTTAAAGAGGCTTTGGGCTAAGAAAGATGTGGTAAAATTAGATAAGCTTCCTAATATTGAGCATAGCACTTTAAGCGAAGAGTCAAAAGAGGCTCGTGCCAAAGTTTATGAAGCTCTAAAGAAGTCTAAAGAGGTTTACGAAGAGAGTTTTGCATTTAATACATTAATTGCTGCTTGTATGGAGGCACTTAATGCTCTTGAAAAACAAGATAGTGATGAGGTGATGGCAGAGGGTGTTTATATTATCTTAAATCTTTTAGAACCTATTGTTCCTCATATTGCAAGTGAGATGAGTTATGAGCTATTTAATGGTCTAAATTTAAGTAGTAAAATAGATCTAAAAGAGGAAGTCTTTAAAAAAGATAGTGTAACGTACGCAGTAACTCTAAATGGTAAAAAAAGAGCAGAGATTAAAGTAAGTGCAACTCTTGGTAAAGATGAGGTAATGGAAGTAGCAAAAGAACAAGTAGCTAAATGGCTTGATGGTAAAACTATTATAAAAGAGATTTATGTTCCAAATAAGCTGGTTAATTTAGTTATAAAATAAAAAGGAGAAGAGGATGAGATATTTTATTTTAGCAGTAGTTGCATTTTTTATTGCTGCATGTAGTGGCTATAAGCCAGCTCCAGAGTATTCAGTAGATATATTTGAAGAACCTGTATTAATTAAAGTAAAAATTGATCCAGAAGACCCAGATATTGGTGTTTACTTAGAAGATGAAGTTGCAAGAATGGCTATTGATAGATTAAATCTAACTACAACAAAGAGTGTAACTAAGGCTAAAAACTATATCTTAGTTAATCGCTATACTATAAATACATCACCAGTTAATAAAGATGAGAATGGAAGTATAATTAGATATAGCGTAAATAGTGCAATTGAGTTTGCAATTAAAGATAAGTATGGTTTTTGGAGTAAAAATATAGTTTCAAGCGCATATGTTACAGTTGAGCCACAATCATTAGTTAGCTCTTTTCATAAAGATAAAGCTGCCAAGATGGCTATAGGAAAAGCTTTAGATGAATTTATACTATCTACAATTAGCAGAAGTCGAAAAGTTGGCACTCATAAAAATGAGATTCCAGATAGCAACTCATCATTAGAAGATACCACTATAGAAGATATTAATAGTACTATTATAGATAAAGTATCAATAAAAGAAGAGCCAAATCCTTTTACTGAAAATAGTAGTGAAGAGATTAATGTAAATATTGTTCCTGTAGATAGCGATACTATGCTTGAAGATGCAACTAGTTATAACTGATGGATTTAGAAGAAATACTATCATCTAAACCTCTATACTATACTAAATTTGATCCAAATAGAATTATAGAGGCTTATGAATCTATAAAAAATAGTATTAAACATCCTAAAAGAGTACAACTTATTGGGACGAATGGTAAGGGCTCTACAGGTAGAGCTATTGCACACTTGGCATACAAAAGTGGATTAAATGTTGGGCACTTTACTTCACCTCATATTTTAGACTTTAAAGAGCGTTTTTGGATTAACGGAAAATTTGCAACTAAAAATTTTTTACAAAATGCAAGCGATAGATTAACAAATTTATTAGGATCTAGATTTGTAGACTCTTTAAGCTATTTTGAGTATCAAGCTTTATTAGCATTTGTAGGATTTGAAAATTTAGATTTACAAGTTATAGAAGCAGGTCTTGGAGGCGAGTTTGATGCTACATCTGTTGTAGATTATGATTTAAATGTTATTACACCTATAGGATTAGATCATGCAGATTTTTTAGGTAACACATTAAATGATGTAGCAACTACAAAGTTAAATGCTATAAAAAAAACTGCATTAATCTCTATGCAAGAGAGTAAAGAGATATATAAGATTGCAAAAGAGGGTGCAAAACAAAAAAAAGTAAAACTCTTTTTTTATGAAGATTTTAGAGATAGTAGATTTAGTAAAATAGAAGATATAAAAGAAGAGTACCCAAACTATTTAATTGAAAACTTAACTAATGCAACTTATGCATTAGATATTTTAGATATAAAATATGATTTAGAAGATTTAATAACTTTGAAACTTTTTGGAAGATTTTATAAACTAAAGCCAAATATTACTTTAGATGTAGGGCATAATCTATTAGCTGCTAAAGCAATCTCTAAGTCTTTAACAAAAAAAGTAGATTTAATATTTAATATACTAAATGATAAAGAGGCAAAAGAGATCTTATTAGAGTTAAAACCAAAAATAGAGACTCTATATATAATAAAACTTGATATAAAAAGAGCTACAGATTTAGAGAAGATAGAGTCTATCTTAAGAGAGCTAAACATTGAGTATGACTACTTTGATGGTAATATAAAAGAGTATAAAAATTACTTAGTATTTGGCTCATTTTATGTAGTTGAAGAGTTTTTAAAGAGTTTAAATATTGAGAAAATATTATAATAACTGCTCTTGCTAAATTTAGTTTAGCTCTATTTACTTAGTGAGGCAATCTATAATAATTGTTTCACCAAAAGGAGTAGTTGTATCTTTTGTTAGTACCCATAGAGTCTCAAAGTTAGGTTGATAATTTGGGAATATACCCTCTGCATCACTAAAATATATTAGGCAGTTAAAGTTGTACTCCTCTACATAATTAAAGACATCTCTAAAGTCTGTTGCCCCACCACCTATTAGTTTTGGAGTTAAACTTTGTAGTGGTTCATACTCTGTAATATCTCTTATCTTGTGGTCACACTCTATTAGCGTTATCTTATAACTGCTAAAGCTTTGCATAATTGCCTCTACTTCACTTATAAAGCTATTTAATGCACTATTATCAATAGAACCTGATGTATCTATAGCAATGGCTAATTTTAGCTCTTCTCCTCTAATAGCTGGCAGTATAATTCCTTGATATAGATACTTTTTATTAGATGGGAAAAGTCTATAATCTATTTTGACAAAATTATTGATAAATCTGCTTAGAATATCTCGCCATGAAATTTTAGAACTTTTTATCTCTACAAATCTCTCTATACCATCTGGAAGTTCACCACTTTTACTATATTTATTTATCATCTGCTCAAGAAAAATATTATAGTCTAAATCCTCTATAGTAGCCACATCTTGATTACTCTCTTTAGTATCACTATTATCTATATCCATTTCAGTAATTAAAATTTTATATATCTCTTCGGCATATAGTCTATCGAAACGACTAGAGAAATTAGATAGTGGAGGAATTTTAAAACCATTTTGATAGAGCATATCGTTAATGGCATAATCACTTGCCATACTCCATACACTTTTAACTTTTGTTTCACCTCTTTGTGAGTGAAATAGTTGCTGTCTTAAAGCAGAGTTAGCTAGAATTGCAGATACTTCGTCTATATCTAGCATTTTCAGATATTCACTATTAATCTCTAAAACATCACCTTTTTTACTAATAGAAGCAATTTTATTATTCTCTATAATATTTAAATTAGTAACTATTGAGCCAAAATATGGGTGCTCTAACATTAGTTTTGATTTAGCAATTTGTAGTATATTTTTCATTTAGTACCTACTTAATAAAGTCTTATAAAAATATACCATTTTTTTAGAAAAATAAACTTTTATAGGCAGTAAAATGTAGTAAATAGATTAATAATTAAAAGTATATATTAGGGTAGGGAGAGTGCCTTGCCCTAATATACTCTATACTTTAAGAGTTTAGTTAATTAGATTTTACCATCTAAGTGGTCAGCTAATCTTTGAAGTTTCGCTTTATATGCATCTAAATCGAAATCTTTTACTCTTGCTACACCATCTTCTACTGCTGCTTGTGCAACTGCACTTGCTACATACACAAGAACTCTTCTATCAAATGGAGATGGAATAATATACTCAGGACCCCAAGTCATATCATCGCCTCTTCCATGTGCCTTTTTAACATGTTCAGGAACTGGCTCTTTAGCTAGTGCTGCAAGTGCTCTTGAAGCTGCCATTTTCATATTTTCTGTAATTTTAGTTGCTCTAACATCTAAAGCACCTCTAAAGATTTGAGGGAATCCAAGAACATTGTTTACTTGGTTTGCAAAGTCACTTCTACCAGTTCCTACAATTACATCTGGTCTTACCTCTTTTGCAAGTGGTGGCATAATTTCTGGAATTGGGTTTGCACATGCAAAGATAATTGGACTCTTATCGCTCATAGTCTCTACCCACTCAGGTTTAATTAAATCTGGACCAGAAAGACCAAGAACCATATCTGCACCCTTCATTGCATCTTCTAAAGTTCTATCAGGTGTCTCAAATGCAAATAGTTGCTTATATTTGTTAAGGTCATCTCTACCGCTGTGGATTACACCTTTAGAGTCTAGCATTGTAATGTTTTTAACACCAAGAGCTTTGTACATATTTGCACAAGCAATTCCAGATGCACCTGCACCAATTACAACAACTTTAAGGTCTGCTGCTGGTTTACCAGTCATCTCTAAAACACCAATTAAACCAGCTGTTGTAATAACTGCTGTTCCGTGTTGGTCATCGTGGAATACTGGAACATTACAAATCTCTTTTAATCTCTCTTCGATCTCAAAACATCTTGGAGCTGAAATATCTTCTAGGTTTACACCACCAAAGCTATCTGCCATTGCAGCAACAATGTTAATAATTTCATCTGTATCTTTAGTATTAAGCTCAATATCAACTGCATCTACATTTGCAAAAGTCTTAAATAAAACACCTTTACCCTCCATTACAGGCTTACCTGCAAGGTGACCAATATCACCAAGACCAAGAACTGCTGTTCCATCACTAATTACTGCAACTAAGTTACCTTTGTTAGTGTAGTCATAAGCTTTATCAATATCTTTTTCTATCTCTAAACATGGAAATGCAACACCTGGGCTATATGCCATTGATAGCTCATCTTCTGTGCTACACGCCTTTGTTAATAGTGTTCCTGTCTTTCCGTTTGTATCAAACTCACCTTGTGCCTTGTGGTAATCTAACGATGCTTGTTCAAATTCGTTACTCATTATTTCTCTCCTTAAAATTTTACGATGTGTAGGTATTCTAACAAAAAATAGCAGTAGCTTAAGTTAATATCTTTTGTTAATTTAAATAATAGATTCAAAGAGTGAAGATTTTACACTCTTTGAAAATTGTAGCAGTAGTTTTGTTACTTTTCTATACAAAATAGAATTTTAAATAGACTCATTAGCCACCTGATTTCCTATTTTTTTGTATTGAGTGTAGTAATATTCTGTAAACTCTGCAAGTTTTGTAGTTATTGGTATAAAGTATTCACCCTCTTTTTTTGTATATAGATTTAAAAAGTTACTAGCATCATCTCTTTTTATATATGCATCTACTAACTCTATGTAGCACTCTTTATATATATTTTTAAAATTATTATATTTTGAATACTCTATTGTTACAATATTATTATCTATCTTTAATAGTTCACTCCTAAAGAGTAGCTCTAAATGTATTAAACCTTCGCAGTAGTATGGTTGTACTTCAGTAACCTCTTTCCATCCAATTAGGCTTACTGCTCTATGTACTACATCATTTACTATATGCTCTTTTAATGAACTATCTTCATTTTCAAAAAAAGCCATTAATCCACCTGTTGTTGCCTTGAACTCTTCGATATTTTTAAATTGACCTTTTTTATTCATTTCTACTTCAGTATCGCTATCTATCCATAAAATATGACCAAATTCGTGTCCAATTGTAGTAATATCGTAAATTTTATTCCATAGTTTTGGATTGTTTTCTATTAGATTTTTCTGTTTTCTAATAAAACCTATACCAAAAAAATCTATACTCAACTGCATTATAGGTTTACTCTTTTTACTCTCTCTAACAAAGTCTATATAAGCAAAAATTTTTTTGCCAAGTTCGCTAGATACCTCTTCATCGTTTGGAACAACTTGTGCAGAGAATAGTCCATTAAGCTCTGCTCCATAATAGAGCATTGGTTGTCCAATATATAGTTGTGTTCTATCTATCTGTAAAAGATTTTTAGCTAGAGTTTTCTCTACACTACTATCAAGTTTTTCTACAAGATTTGTTGCAAATTGTTTAATAGACTCTTTTGCATCAGAGCCCTTTTGCATTTGTGGATTTATAACTCTTAAATCCCACTCTAGTGCAACGGCTTTTCTATATTTATCTTCATAATACTCTAGTGGGTGACCAACCTGCAAAGGTGTAGTGATTTTCATCCATGCTCTATCTACATCTGCCCAAAGTGATACTAAGCTATCTTTTTTTCTATTTAAGAATGCCTCTCTTATTGCTAAAAAATAATTAATCCACTCATTTTTTTGTTTAAATGTTCTATCTTCTTGCGTTTGTAGTCTATCTATTAAATTCGTAAGTTCTTTGGATACTTCTATAACTTCAGTTGTAAATGCATCTGCATATGGTAAACTTTTATAGCCACTATCTGTTTTTACTAATACAGAGTAGCATCTATCTGCAATTTTACCATCTTTACAATCTAGTAAATCCTCTTTATGTAACATCTCAAATATCTTCTCTTCATCACCTTTAAACTCTTCGAAAAGATCTTGATTTATACCATCTATTATATGCTCTCTCCATCTGCTTTGCCATTTTGTAATACTTTTACCTACACTATGTACACCACTAATAATAGTTCTATAAAATGGTGTCAATAGAGAATTCTCTTCGATAAATAAAATTTTATCTTCAAAGCTTTTTAGGTAGCGATAAGAGTTGAATTGATATGCCAATTCAAGCTTGGCATTAATTTGCTCTTTTGTAAAACCTTGCTTCTTTAGAAGTTGTTCTAAAGAGTCTTCTCTTAAGTTTATAAGATAAGTTAAGCTTGCAACTACTGCCTCTTTTGTTGTCTCTATACCTATTATACCTAAGAAGTTATCTACTAACTTTTGTGCCTCTTGATGAGTTTGATTTTGCGCCAGCTTAAAGTAGCTGTTTTTATGCTCTTGTTCTCTGTTTAGATATTTATATATCTTCTCTAGGTCTTCTAAAAATTTTTCCTCTTTCACTATTTTCCTCTTCTTATAATTTCTATGATTGGTTTTGCTAAATCTAACGCTTTATATCTATGTGAAATTTTTTGCTTTATACTTTCATCTAGTTCACCAAGTGTTTTACTATATCCATCTGCTATAAATATAGGGTCATAACCAAACCCTTTATCTCCTTTTGATACTGTAGTTACAACCCCGTGCATCCAGCCATGAACAACATATTCACCTACGCTACTAACAATAGCAATTGCAGCTGTGTAGTGAGCTTTAGATGATGTTAAATTTTTATTTTTAAGCATATCTACAAGCTTTTGAAGATTCTCTTTATCACTAGCACTCTCACCTGCAAACCTTGCAGAGTAAATATTTGGCTTACCATCAAGGGCATCTACACTAATGCCACTATCATCAGATATTACAATATACTCTTCACCCAATTTACTATATATCTCTCTTGCTTTTATAAGTGCATTTTGAGCAAAAGTTTTGCCATCTTCTATAATTTCAATATCTCCTAAGAGTTCGTAAAAGGGTGTGATATCTTGCTCTAATATATCTTTAAATTCCCTAATCTTCCCTCTGTTTCCACTAGCTATTACTATTTTCATAAAATATAAACCTAATCTTAATATAATGGTATTATAATCATAAAACAATTAAAACTTTTTAAAGGAAACAATAAATGAAGCCAATTATTAAGAAAGTATGGCATTTAAGTCTAATTATAGGTTTAAGATTTTTAGGTCTTTTTATAGTGATGTCTGTATTATCAGCTTATGCTGGTGATTTAGAAGGAGCTACACCCGCACTAATTGGTTTAGCAGTTGGAGGTTATGCATTAACACAGGCAGCCTTGCAAGTACCATTTGGGGTATTAAGCGATAAAATAGGTCGTAAAAAGGCTATTGTAATAGGTTTAGTAATATTTGGAGCAGGCTCTTTAATTGCAGCAGGTGCAGATGATATATATACACTACTAGTTGGTAGATTTCTGCAAGGTGCAGGAGCAATTGGTTCAGTTATTATTGCAATGATAAGCGATCATGTAAAAGAGGAAGAGAGAGCTCATGCTATGGCTATTATGGGTATGGTTATCGCTTTGGCATTTACAGGAGCAATGATTTTTGGACCAATAGTTGGTAGTTTAGGTGGCGTACCATCTCTGTTTAATCTAACAGCTGGTATGGCATTTTTGTCTATTATTTTACTATATACAATTGTTCCAAACCCTCCTAAGATAAAGCATAGCTTTAGTGAAGATGAGGCAAAAGTTATGAGTGTGTTTAAAGATGCAGATCTAAAAAGAATGTATATTACCTTTCTATTCCACTCATCTACAATGGCAATTGCTTTCTTTTTAATTCCAATGGTTTTAAAAAATAATTTTCATCTACCACTAAATGAGTTTTGGAAAATCTATCTTCCTGCTGTTATTTTAGGCATTATTGCTATGGGACCAGCTGCAGTATTTGGCGAGAAATACAATAAGGGTAAAGAGATTTTCTTAATATCTATTGCACTGATTGCAGTTGCATTTATACTTATGGGCTTTTCAACTAAGTTGTGGCTATTTGGTATAGGGGTAAGTCTCTTTTTTATTGGTTTTAATATGTTTGAACCACTACTTCAAAGTTTTGTATCTAAATTTGCAAAAGCACATCAAAAGGGTGCTGCTCTTGGTGTGGCTAATACATTTGCATATGTTGGTATGGGGCTTGGGGCAACGGCAGCTGGTAAGATATTTGAGATAAGCAGTGTATCTGGTGTCGCAATTGCTGTTTTGGTAGTCTCTATATTTTGGGCAATATGGATTGCAGGTATGAGAAACCCAGGTCTAAGAGGTACAATATATCTTGCAAAAGAGTTCTATAACTTTGATAAAGTAGATGAGCTTAAAGCACAAGATGGTATCGCAGATATATATATAAATGAGTCAGAGGGTATTATGGTTGTTAAGTACGATAAAGAGATAACTGATGAAGACAGAGTTAGAGGATTTATGTTAAAAAGGTAGGTAAATGAGTATAGATTTAAATAGCCCAGAGTTCTACTTAAATAGAGAGTTGTCTTGGCTTCGGTTTAATAGTAGGGTACTTGATCAATCGAATAATCAAGATATTTTGCCACTTGATAGGTTAAAGTTTATAGCTATTTATGGAACAAACCTAGATGAATTTTATATGATAAGAGTAGCGGGGTTAAAATCTCTATTTCAAGCTGGCATCTACGAGACAGGTGTAGATAGATTAACACCTATAAAGCAGTTAAGTTCAATTAGAACATATCTAAAAGATGAGTTACATATTTTAGAAGAGAGTTATCTCTCTGTTGTAGAAGATTTAGAGAAAAATGGTGTATATATAAAATCTTTTAGTAAACTATCAGATAACGAAAAAGAGCAATTAGAAGAGTACTTTTTTGAGCGTATCTATCCAATTATAATACCAATTGCAGTAGACTCTACTCACCCATTTCCACACTTAAATAATTTAAGTTTTGGTATTGCGTTAGAGCTTAAGAGTAAAAAGAGCGAAGAGATAAAACATGGACTAGTTAGAATACCTAGAGTCTTATCTAGATTTATTAAAGTAGGTAATACATTTGTTCCAATCGAATCTATTGTAAAAGCTTATGTATCAGAACTTTTCCATGGATTTGAAGTTGTAGCATCTGCACCATTTAGAGTAACAAGAAATGCCGACTTAGATATAGAAGAGGAGGAGGCAGATGACTTTTTAGAGATACTAGAAGAGGGTCTTCGCTCTAGAAATAAAGGTGCAGTTGTTAGATTAGAGTTAAATGGAGATGCAGACGAATCGATAGTCTCTTTTTTATCCAAGAATCTCTCTTTACAAGATAAAGATATCTACTATTATAAACATATACCATTAAATCTAGGCTCTTTCTGGCAGATAGTTGGAGATAAAGAGTTAGCACACTTAAAGCTCTCTGCATTTATACCAAAGACCTTGCCACCACTTGATAGAGAAGATATTTTCGAAGCTATGCAAGAGCGTGATGTTATGCTTTACCATCCTTATGAGAGCTTTGAACCAGTTGTTAAGTTTATAAAAGAGGCATCAAGAGATAGTGCAACATTAGCAATTAGAATGGTTCTTTATAGAGTTGGATCTAACTCTCCAATTGTAAAAGCCTTAATAGAAGCAGTTCAAAGTGGTAAACAAGTTACAGTAATGGTAGAGCTAAAAGCTAGATTTGATGAAGAGACTAATCTAAAATGGGCAAAAAAACTAGAGAGTGCTGGGGCACATGTTGTATATGGAATACCAGGACTTAAGGTTCATGCAAAGATTGCACAAGTAATTAAACATAAAAATGGAAAGCTACAGAGTTACTTACATTTAGCAACAGGTAACTATAATCCTTCAACAGCTAAAATATACACAGATTTAAGTATATTTACAACAAATAGTAAGTTTAACTCTGATGCAACTAAGTTTTTTCACCTATTAACCGCATTTGCATTAGATAAAAAATTAAACACACTATATATGTCACCAACACAAATTAAACCAAAACTTCAACGCTTAATCGAGAAAGAGGCAGAGTATGGAAGCGAAGGACATATTATATTAAAAGCTAATGCATTGGTTGATCAAGATATAATAAAATCAATATATAAAGCCTCTGTAGCAGGTTGTAGAGTAGATTTAATTATTCGTGGCATATGCTGTTTAAGAGTTGATATTGAAGGAGTTAGTGATAATATTAGAGTACACTCTATAGTAGGAAAGTATCTAGAGCATCCAAGACTCTACTGGTTTAAAAATGCTAAAGTAAATGCATATATATCTAGTGCAGATTTAATGCCAAGAAATTTAGATAGACGAATAGAGCTAATGATACCAATAGAGAGTGAAATATTATCTCAAAGAGTTGAAAATATATTAAAAGTTCAATTAGCAGATAATAGACATAGATACAGACTTGAAAAAGAGTATAATTATATAAAAGTCGAGCCAACAAACGATGAAATAGTAGATTCCCAAGAGGCTTTCGAGAGGTATGTAGCTAAAATGTCTAAAGTACATAGTAAAAATAGAAGTAAATATATCTCTAAACTTGCTAAAAAGATGATAAAGGAGAGTTAATGAAACCAATTATAATGCCATATAAAGAGTTAAATCCAAAAATAGATAGTAGTGCATGGGTAGCCCCTGGCGCTGTAGTTGTTGGAGATGTAGAGATAGGTGAGGATTGCTCTATATGGTTTGGTGTTGTTATTAGAGGTGATGTTCATAAAATTCGTATAGGTAAAAGAGTAAGTGTTCAAGATCTATCTATGATTCATGTAACTCACTATAAAAAGTCAGATAAAAGCGATGGAAGCCCAACAATTATTGGAGATGATGTAACAATTGGTCATAAAGTTATGCTTCATGGTTGTACTATAGAAGATGCTTGTTTAATTGGTATGAGTGCAACTATTTTAGATAATGCAGTAATTGGAAAAGAGTCGATAGTAGGAGCTGGTGCTTTAGTTACCAAGGGTAAGAAGTTCCCACCACGCTCTTTAATTTTAGGAAGCCCGGCAAAAGTAGTTAGAGAGTTAAGTGAAGATGAGGTAAAAGAGCTATATGCATCTGCAAATAGGTATATTAAATTTATGAGTGGATATAGAGATGCTTAATATATTTTTAAAGAGTTTAAAAGATATTTTAAGCCCAAGTGTAATCGCTTTTATTATAAAAATTGGGCTAGGTAGTATGGTTTTGATGGCTCTGATTTTGTGGATATTTTGGGGCAGTTTTAGCTCTTTAGTAGCTAGTTTAGTTTCATATATTCCATTTATTGGTAGCTACGATATAGTACAAAGTAGTGGCTCTTTTTTAGGGGCTTTAATAGTTGGATATGGTTTAATTATTGCATTAATATCGTTATTAACATCTCTATATAGCCCTAAACTTCTAGTTAAATTGGCTAAAAAGAGTTATCCAACTATAGAGGCAAATGATTATAGTAAAATATCTAAATCAGTTATATACAATTTAAAAGCTACAGCTATTTTTCTTATTTTAATAATTTTTACTCTACCACTCATATTTATACCAATAGTAGGGCAGGTGGTTATGTTGGCTCTTTGGGCAATACTACTAAAAGAGCCAACTTTTTATGATGTATCATCACTATTTGTAAGAGAGGAAAAAGAGTTTTTATCTCAAAAATCAATATGGATAGTTGCTATTGTTGCATCGCTATTTAACTTTATACCACTCTTAAATATTTTTGCACCTATATTTGCACAGATAATGTTTATGCATTGGCTTCTAAATAGACTATAAGAGTAGTTTCTCTTTAGTCTGATTTTAACTTTAAACTAACAAATAAGCCTGCTGTTAAAATTAATATTGTAATAAAATATAGTGTACTATAACCAAAGCTATGTAGTACCCAAGCACCCAATATTGGCAAGAAGAGTCCAATAGAGCTTAAGTTAGTTTGTAAAGCTGTGTAAATTGGTCTTTTATCCTCTGGTGCTATCCCGATTATTAGGTTCATGCCAGAGATATTAAACCCATCTATTGCTATACCAAATAACAAAAATATAGCCATATATGTATATATATTATTGGCAAATAAAGCGACAATAAATGGTAAAATTGCAAGAATAAATGCTAAAGTTAACATATGTTCATAGTTGCTAATTCTTCTCCAAATTAAGGAGCTACCCAATATTGAGCCAATCATCTGCAGTGTAATAAACCCACCAAGTACCCATCCTGTTAGCTCAAATGTACTGTTTGCTTTTAGTATTACAAATGGCATTGCAAACATATAACCAAAGCTTAAAAATATTGATAAAGTCTGAACCATTAAGCGTCTGTCGCTTTGTAAAAGCTTATTAGCATTTTTAATAAACTCTTTAAAACTCTTCTCTTTTGCCGATATATTCTCTTTAGGTGGCTCTTTTATAGAGCCAAAAACTGCAAAGCCAATAGCCATTATTGTAGAACTTATCATAAATAGATAAGCATAATTTAAAGGGGCTTCAAAATTACTTAAAACATATCCAGTTACACCGCCACTAATTATCGATGCAATACTACCTGCAATATTACGATTTGCCATAGTCTTGCCACGATAAGCTTTACTAAATAGTTTAGCTTGTAGCTCTTTAAAGTATATAGCACCAAACCCTGCAGTAAAAGAGAAGAAAAATAGTCCAACTCCAATAAGTGCAACTGTTAAGCTTTTGTTGCTATCTCCAACTAAAAATATAGATAATCCTATACTAAACCAAGCTAAAAATCTAAAGAAAAATACCTTTCTTAAGTATGGAATAACTCTTTTGTAGCTTTGTGCATGAAACGAAGCATATAGCTGAATTACAATAGCTCCACCACGAAGAAGTGTAGCATAAAGCCCTACTAAAAAGGCACTATCACTAAAGTGATGCACCATTAAAGGCATTACAGTAGATGGTTCTGCTACAGTAATTGCTAAACTTAAGAAAAAAGCGTGAGCAATATTTTTATAGTTATTTACATGGCTATCTATTTTAAACATATATTCTCTTTAATTAAAATTTTAATGGCGTATTTTACAACTTTTAAATATAATAGCAGTTAAAAAAGAGGTCTTATGGCAGAAATTGTAAATTGGGTAGTCAGTATGGTTGGAAGCTTAGGATACATTGGTATATTTATAATGATGTTCCTAGAGAGTTCATTTTTTCCATTCCCTAGCGAAGTAGTAATGGTTCCGGCAGGATACTTAGCGAGTAAAGGCGAAATGAGTTTAAGCTTAGCAGTTATAGCAGGTATTATAGGCTCTTTAAGTGGGGCAATTTTTAACTACTACTTAGCTAAAAATTTTGGTAGATCATTTTTACTAAAGTATGGGAAATACCTCTTTTTAAAAGAAGATAGTCTAGATAAACTAGAGAGGTTTTTTAAAAATCATGGAGAGGTATCTACATTTAGTGGTAGGCTAATTCCAGGAGTTAGACAATATATATCATTGCCAGCTGGCATGGCAAAGATGAATTTAGCAAAATTTAGCTTATATACATCTTTAGGTGCTGGTATTTGGGTAGTTATATTAACACTTTTAGGCTACTATATTGGTGAAAACGAAGCTATAATAAAAGAGTATTTAAAGTATATTACAATAGCTGCAGTTACTTTTATTGCATTAGTTATAGCTATTTATATCTGGTTTAAAAAGAGAGCTTAAAACTTTTTTGGTATAATCTTGCAATTTTAAAGAGAGAGGTATTAAATGAGCTGGAGTCCAAATAGCTGGAGAGATTTTCCAATTAAACAGCAACCAGAGTATAAAGATAAAGATAAATTAAAAGAGATAGAGAAGCAACTATGCAACTTTCCTCCTCTAATTTTTGCAGGTGAAGCTAGAGATTTAAAAAAACATTTAGCAAAAGCAGCAAGAGGCGAGGCTTTAATTATTCAAGGTGGAGATTGTGCAGAGAGTTTCGGATCTTTTAATGCAGATACAATTAAAAATCTATTTAAGCTAATTTTACAAATGTCAGTAGTAGTTGCGTACTCTAGTGGCAAGCCTGTTGTTAAAATTGGTAGAGTTGCAGGGCAGTTTGCAAAACCAAGAAGTAGCGATTTCGAAGAGAAAGATGGTATTAAATTACCAAGCTACAGAGGCGATATTATTAACGATATCAAATTTACTACAGAAGCTAGAGAACCAGACCCATATAGAATGGTTAGAGCATACTACCAATCTGCAGCTACAATGAACTTGCTTCGTGCATTCTCTCGTGGTGGTTTAGCAGATTTAAATGAGGTTCATAGATGGAACTTAGACTTTATTAAAAGCCACCCAATTGGTCAAAAGTACGAAGAGATAAGTTGCCAAATAGATAAAGCTATGAATTTTCTAAAAGCAGCAGGTCTTACAAGTGATAATACACCACAGCTTAAGCAGACAACTGTATATACTTCGCATGAAGCACTTCTTCTAAATTATGAAGAGGCGCTAACTAGAGAAGATAGTTTAACAAAAGATTGGTACAACACATCATCTCATATGTTATGGATAGGTGACAGAACAAGAGATTTAAAAGAGGCCCATATAGAGTACTTTAGAGGTATTCAAAACCCAATTGGTTGTAAAGTTGGACCAACTATGCAAGCAGATGAGTTATTAGATCTAATAGAAGCACTAAACCCAAATAACGAAGAGGGAAAACTAAACCTAATTGTAAGAATGGGCGCAACGAAAATAGAAGATCTATTTCCACCACTACTAAAAGCTGTAAGAGACGCAGGTAAAAATGTAGTATGGACAATAGATCCAATGCATGGAAATGTAGAAAAAAGCTCTACAGGCTTTAAAACAAGAGATTTCGATAATATATTATCAGAGGTAAAATCATTCTTTAAAATCCATAAAGAGCTTGGCACTATTGCAGCTGGTGTTCACCTAGAGATGACAGGCGAAGATGTAACAGAGTGTACAGGTAGTGCATCGTGCCCAATTACTGTAGATGACCTATCAAGCCGTTACCACACACAGTGTGACCCAAGATTAAATGCAAACCAAGCATTAGAGCTTGCATTTATGATATCAGAGATATTCTAACTCTCTTTAAACTAGCTAGAAGTAGGGCGCTCTTGTCTTACTCTTATTAAAGTTTGCTACTACTTACTTAAAATCTTTTTAGTTAACTCTCTATATTTGCTCTCTATTTGAGTATTTTCAAATGGTACAATATCGGGCATCTGTATCTGACTTATCTTGTTAAACATTGTTTGACTCTCTGTAATTAAGTCATAAATACCTTTACTAAGAGCAACTGTATTGTAGGTATTTTCTGCTAAAGCCAAATTTCTATTTGCAATAACTTTAGCTTGTAAAACTTTTTCTCTTGATTGAAGTAAATTTTGCTTATACATTGTAGCAACATTTAGAGTTAGTTTTTGTGCCTTTAAATTTGAAGCATATAGTGTTTTTCGGTTACTATTTTGTTCGCTATCTATTGCGATTTCTGTCTGCTCCATTAATTTTTTAGCCTTTTGTGTTAATGCATCTAATTTTGGGAGATACTCTTTATCTAGTTTATTTATATATTTTTGCTGAATATTTACAATTAGAGCAACAGAGACCAAGTGCATACCATAGTATCTTTTAGCTTGAACTAAATCTTCGTTACTACTCTTCATTAGTGTTAATATCTGTTTAGTAATCTGTTTTAAAACATTAATAACAACTGACATCTGTATAATATCATCACCATCTACACGAGTAAGCAGCACATCTATCTGCTTAGCATTAAGCTTAACGCCAATCTTTGCAAATTTTTGTTTAAGAGACTTTTTAATCATTCTAATCTTATTTTTCAGAATCTTTATCTCATCTTTAGTATCTTTTATCTTCTGCTCATACCCACTCTTAGTTGTATGAATTAAGCTCTTTTTAGGTGCACCAATCTTAGACTCTTTATACTCAGATATCTTCTCGTAATCATCTTCTATTTTTCTATTTATATACTCAATATCATTTTTATACTTTAGTATATCATCATCAATCAATACATCTACAATATCATTTAAAACATCATCTATATCATCTTGAATATCCTGCTTGTCATCACCAAAAAAGTATGTCTTATCTGGAGCTAACTCTTTTTGGGAGTATAACTTAGAGCCCTTAACTAGCTTATCTTTAACTTGCTTCCATATATTATTAAAGCGCTCTTGACGCATTGCCCTAGGGCTTAACTCTTTAGAAGCACCACTATGCCTAATAATTTCAGTTGTTTTTGATATCTTATCCATAGTCTCATCCAAAATATTACTATTTGAAAAATTAAAAATCAAAGCTGGTAGTAGTAGCTTTTTTCTCATCTATACTCCTAAATACTCTATTACTTCTATTATATCCTAAATTATTTAAACTCTATATCGTCTCTATTCCAATGTTTTGGGTCTAAAAATGTATCTTCATGTATGTGAGCAAACGAAGCTTTTACAGTTCTAAAGAGATTTTCGTGCGACTCTTCTAGCTCTCTTAGCCACTCTTTTGTTTTGGCTCTGTTGTATGGCATTTTAGTTGCTATCTTCATTGCCGGACAAGCCTCGTCGCCTATTGTTAAAAAGTTGTTTTCTAGTGCAAAGTTTCTAAGTTGCTCCTCTCTTGCTTCAATAAGTGGGCGAATTACATGCACACCTCTGTCTGCCTTATAGATTGGTGGCATTGAGCGAAGAGAGCCGTTATACAGCATATTCATAAAAAAGCTCTCTACTGCATCATCCAAGTGATGCCCAAGAGCTACTTTGTTAAAACCATGCTCTAGAGCATAAGTATATAAAGCACCTCGACGCATTCTGCTAAAGTAGCTACAAAACGAGCTCCCCTCTCGCATAGTATCTTGCGAAATATCGTAAATATTGGTTTCATAAACTTCATAAGGAATATCAAATTCACGGCAATGCTCCTGCAAAAAGCCATAATCCTCACCATCCATTCCATACTTTACAGTAACAGCTTGAAACTCAAACTTAAATGGAGCATGTTGTTGCATATTCTTAATTAAATGCACCAAAGAGAGAGAATCTTTACCCCCACTTAAAGCTACTAAAACCCTATCACCCTCACCAATTAAACGAAACCTTGCATTTGTTTTACCAAACACTCGCAAAAGCTTTTTACTAATCTTGGCTCTTTTCAAAAACATCCCTTTGTGTTAGCGTAAAGCATTAAGCCAAAGGCTAAAAGCTTTTTGGTGCTATTATAATACTTTAAGTTTAAAATGTGGTGTTTGGAGCAGATACTTAAGTTTAATACTCTTTTAATTTTAGTTTCGTTGTAAACTGGGTGTTTCTATATTAATTCAATGTTTTATATTGTTTAAACGAGAAAGGGTTAGATTCATCACCAGACCCTAATTTT
>CAMZLH010000025.1 GCA_947311565.1 uncultured Nitratifractor sp. | reverse complement strand
GTGTATGTCTAGGGTCATATTGCACTTCTCTTTAGCACCTGTAATTAAGGGTAATATACTTGATATTTTTGTATTATTTAGGTGCGAAAGTTAAGTACTTTAGTTCAAGAACTTATGAGTACTCATAATATTAGTGAAGATAAAGCTAAAGATTTAGTAGCTAATGCTCTAGATATTGATATAAATAGTGTACTTGAAGACCCTATTATGAAGTTACATAATGGTGAAGAGTTACTTCTGAAAGCAAATTTAAAAGTTTTAAAAGTTGCAGAACTTGTAGCAGAGCTTAATAGTACATCTACAATGGATAAAAAATATTAAAAAAATAGCTGATAAAATATATAGTAATAAGAGTCTAGATGATACTACAAAAGAGTATATAAAAAGATTTAATTGATGCTATAGATGATAAATCTATTGATAACTCTAAAGAGTTTGCACAACATCTTAAAATATAAGAGATGATCTAGTTAAAAAACATACAGATAAGCTAAAAGAAAAAGAACATGAAGCTAGCAAGAGTGAAAATAAAGAGAGTAGAGATAAAGAGATTATAGACTCATAAACTGAGAACATAAAATAGAGTAGGTATAAGATGTAGCCCTTAGTGGCTATTGTCTATATTATTAACTACCCTACTCTCCTTTAAAAAAATATGGCATAATTACTCTATGAAATTAAATAAAATAGAGAGACTAAAAAAAGAGTTAAAACCTTTTGAGTTTAATATAGAAGATATTAATTTTAACAATTTAGATGATAGAGCTAGATTCTACTTAAAAAGCTATGGTATATACAATATATCAATTAATCCAGATACTTTTATGCTAAGGCTTAGGTTTGATACAGGTATAATTAGCAAAGAGACTCTGCGAACTATCTATAAAATAGTTAAAGATTTTAGCCTAAAGGTTACTATAACCGCAAGAGCACAAATAGAGATACATAATATTTTACCTAATGATATTTTAAATATATATAACTATCTAAAGAGTTCTGATATAGTAATGTTACAAACGCTTACAGATAATTTTAGAGCAGTAACAACAGAACCCTTAACAAACTTAGCCTCAACCAAGATAGATACAGTTAAAATTATAAACTCTATTACTAAAGAGTTTATATCAGATAGTGACTACTTTGGTATGCTACCTAGAAAGTTTAACAGCTCTATAATTGGTACAGAGTTTGCAACATTTAATCCATGGGGAAGTGACCTATTGATGCTACTTAGTAAAAAAGAGAGCAAGGTAGGGTTTAATCTATATTTGGGTGGTAAAAATAGTGAAGTTGCTAAATCTATAGATATATTTATAGAAGAGGATATGGCAAAAAAGTTATTTTTTGCAGTTGCTAAACTATATTTAAACAAAGGTTTTAGAGGCTCTAGAAGTAAATGCAGAGTTCACTTTTTAGTTAAAGAGTTAGGCGTAAAAGAGATTAAAAAAGAGTTAGAGTCGATAGTAGGAGATAGTTTAGCTACAGAGGGTAGACTACTTGTAGAGTTTACAAAAGATATAGTTGTAAAGTTAAATATTAAGAGTTATGGAGCCTATGGAGAGCTATCATTAGATAATCTACAACAAGCAATAGGCTCAAATAGAGAGATCTTTCGTTTAACTCCTAATCAAGAGTTATTAGCAATTAGCAACTCTAGTGAAAACAAAAGCTTTAATCCCTCTAATATTATATCATGTGTTGGCTCAAAATACTGTAAACTAAGCCTCTGGAATATTAAAGAAGATATAGAGCCACTACTTTTAAATAAGTTAGCTAAAGCTAGTATTACTATTGGTTTTAGTGGTTGTCTAAAGGGTTGTGGTAAACACCACATGAGCGATATTGGTTTAATTGGACTTAGAACAAATCTATATGGTAAAACAGAGAGAGCATTAAGAGTATATATTGGTGGAGTATCTAACTATAATAGCTCTCCAGCTAGATTGATTTACTATAGTGTACCTAGGCATTTTATAAATCCTTTATTAGATACAATTATTAATATTTATAATAAGAGTGGCTATAAGAGTTTTGAAGAGTTTAGCTATAAAGTTTTAAATAGATACAATATAGAGTTTTTGCAACTATTCTTTATATCATATCAACTGTACAATATATCTGACGACATATTAATGCTATTTTTTAATCTAGAAGATAAAACTATATTAGATAGACTCATAGAGATAGACTCAATTTTTAACAATGAAATTCCTAATATAACCAATACAATAACTCATATATTATGGGATAGTAAAAATAGTTAATAGCTACAGTTAGTAGATAACTAGCTAGCTAAATAGTGACTATAAAATCTTATATAGACATAATATATTTTTTTGATATAACCTTTAGTAACTAAGAGCTTGATAAATATACTCAGATAAGAAAATAGTAATAAATAAAAACAAGATTTTAACATTATATTATAGATAATAAGCGATTAAAATAAATTATTCTTAATAAATATTAACTTTTTTTATTATAAAAAAGATATATTACGATATCCTAAAAATGGATACTATTGATATATTAATATGTTTTATTTATTGTGTTATATATCAGAATAATGTTATTTATTATCATTATTTTATAATCAATATGGCATAATTCTGGCGAAAAAAGAGTGAAATATAGATTTTAAGTAAAATTATTACACTATTTGTAGTAATTACTTTTTAATTTATATATCACTTAAAACTAACATACGAGGAGATTATAGAGTGAAAAAGTTAGTACTTTCTCTATTAATTATAGCAGGTATTCTAGAGGCAAGAATATCAATAGTGACAGGCGGTAAGGGTGGAACATACTACCCTTTTGGACAACAAATTAGTAAAGAGTGTGGAGATACAGTTGGTGGATTAGATGTTGTATCAACTAGTGGTTCACTAGATAATATATATAGATTACTAAAAGAGCCAAATGTAAAATTTGCAATTGCTCAGTATGATGCACTACTTTATGTATTAAATAATGGTTCAGAAGAGGATAAACAGAAAGTTGGAGATTTAAGAGTACTTATGCCTTTATATCAAGAAGGTATACATTTAATTGTACGAAAAGATATAGATATGTCTGATATAAAGAACGCTTTTAAGAATCTTAGAGTATCTGTTGGTAAAAAAGGTAGTGGAACTTTTGTAACGGCAAAAAACTTTGCTAAAATTACAGGCATTAGATGGAAAAAAACATATGCTCAAGATGTAAAAACAAGTATTAAACAGATTGTCAATGGAGAGTTAGACGCTCTTTTTTATGTTGCAGGTGCACCAGCAAAATTATTTAATGTAGATGAAAGTAATGATAAAATTTTTAATCTATATAAAGATCATCTAAAAATTGTAGATCTAGCTTCACTATCAGAATTAAAAAAATTCTACTCTAATGCTACAATATCTTTAAAAGATTATAAATGGATGGATCAAGGAGTCTCTACAAAGTCTGTAAGATCTGTACTAATTACATATAACTATAAACCATTTCAGCCAAGTTACACTAAAGTAAAAAGACTTTATCAATGTTTATATAAAAAATTAAATAAATTCCAAACAAGCTCTGATTTTCATCCAAAGTGGCAAGAGGTTGACCCTACTGACTTTAGAGGAATTAATTGGGAGATACATCCAGCAGTTCAAAGCTACTTAAGAACTCTAGAGAGTAATTATGATAAAAAAGAGAAACCAAGTGTAAAGAGTAATGATAAAGATAAGGCATTAGATAACTTTTTTAAAGATATGTAAAGTATAAGAGATGAAATATTTAATACTTGCTATATCTTTTACTATTTATCTATTTTCTCAAGAGCTAGATGATTTTTTTAATAGTAATATCTCTAGTAGTAATACTACCCATAGTATTACTACACTTGATGAAAAGAGAAAAGAGGAGAGCAGAGAAGATAAAATAGATGATTTTTTTGTTAATAGCTCGATCAGTTTAGATAGTGTCTCTAAAGTTACAGATAAATCATTAAGATGGCAAAAGGTAGAAAATGTAGTTATAGATACAAAGCTAGGATTGATGTGGCAAGATAATAGTGAAGTAAAAAATATTAAAACAAATTGGAATGATGCAAAACTATACTGTAATAATCTTACTCTTTTAGGGCATAAAGATTGGTATCTACCATCTTATGATGAACTTTTGAGTATAGTTGATTATGGTAGATCTAAACCTGCCATTAAATCTAGCTTTAGTAATGTAAATACAACTGACTACTATTGGTCATCTACAGAGAGTGCAATATTTAGTAAATTTATTGTATGGATAGTAAATTTTGGTGATGGTTATACAGATAGTCGATTAAAGACAGATGAGAGATATATACGCTGTGTAAGAACAGATGTAGATTATTCTAAGATAAAATAAATATAACAAGTAGAAAAAGAGGAGTCAAATATGAGATCAAGTCTTTTAATTATGCTTACTGGAAGTAAATTGTTTTCTTCAGCTATTGTTATGGATAGTGAGACCAATTTGATGTGGCAAGATAATAGCGATGCTAAAGTAACTAAAGCTACATGGGTAGAGGCTAAAAACTATTGCGAAGAGTTAAATCTTGCAAAGTATAGCGACTGGAGACTACCAAGTATAAAAGAGTTACAAAGTATAGTATATGTTGGTAGAAGTACATCTGTAATAAAAGAGAATTTTAGAAATATTGCCCCAGATAGCTATTGGTCATTTTCTGAAAATGCTTCTAATAGTAATTATGTATGGATTGTAGGTTTCGATATCGGTGCAACAAAATACCAAGCAAAGCAATACAAGAGCAATATTAGATGTGTAAGAGATATTAAACAAGATACAAAAAAAAGAGAAGAGTAGAAGATAGATTACCCTATCTTCTACTTTATAAGATATTAAACTAGACTCAAAAAAATAAAATGAGTCACTGTTTATCTTATATACTATATTCTATTGGTTATTGAGTACTTTATTACCCTCTTTGACTTTTCAGTTTTTTTTATATTTTTATCTGATTTATATTTAATGTAATAAGCAAGTTCAGATGCAGTTTTAATATTTAAATCTATAGCTTCTTTTAATATATTACTATTTGTTACTATAACTTTCACTCTTTGCTCCTTCTCTTTTTTTATATTATAGCACCATTTTATGGTTACTTTATAAAAAAATTAAGAATTTTAATAATTTGTTGACAATATTAAGTAATATTAGATAAAATTAACTCTATGAAAAGAGTTGCCCTATTTATTCCATGCTATATCGATACAATATATCCAAATGCAGCAATTGCAACATATAAGATATTAAAGAGTCTTGGTTATGAAGTAATTTATCCTAAAAACCAGACATGTTGCGGGCAGCCATTTGCAAATAGTGGTTTAACCCAAGAGGTTAAACCTTTAGCTTCTAACTTTTTAGATACATTTGCTAACTACGACTATATAGTAGCCCCAAGTGCAAGCTGTGTTGGTATGGTAAAGCATAGATATAGAGAGTTTATGCCAAAGAGTAAAGAGTTAACACATATACAAAACTCTATCTATGAGTTGTCAGAGTTTCTTATCGATATTGCAAAGGTAAAAAGTATTAATGCAACTTTTAACCATAAAGTTGGTTTTCACCAGAGTTGCCATGGATTAAGAGAGCTTAAATTAGGAACTCCAAGCGAGATTACAACAGAGAAAAAATTCTCTAAAGTAAGATGCCTTCTAGAGATGGTAAAGGGTTTAGAGATAGTTAATTTAAAGCGTCCTGATGAGTGTTGCGGGTTTGGTGGGACATTCTCTTTAAACGAGAGAGATATATCTATTGCAATGGGAAGAGATAGACTGCAAGATCACATATCAGCTAGAGCAGAGTATATAGTAGGCTATGATAGCTCTTGCTTAATGCACTTAGAGTCGATTGCCAAGCACGACAAAGAAGAGATAAAAGTAATACACTTTGCAGAGATTTTAGCAGGAGATATTTTGTGAACCATGCAAAAAAGTCTAGAGAGTTTTTAAAAGATAGCTCTTATGCAAAGTGGCATGATGAAGCACTTTGGTATGTAAGAGAAAAAAGAGATAGAGCAACAGCAGAGGTTAAAGAGTTCGAGCAGCTAAGAGAGGCTGCACAAAAGATAAAAGAGTATACACTAAAGCATCTTGGCTACTATTTAGAGCAGTTTGAAGAAAATGCTACTAAAAATGGTATTGTAGTTCATTGGGCACAAGATGCTAAAGAGCATAATAAAATTGTAGAGCAGATTTTAAAAAATGCAAAAGCAAAACTTATTGTTAAGAGTAAATCTATGCTTACTGAAGAGTGTGGACTAAACAGCCATTTAGAAGATAGTGGCTATACTATTATAGATACAGACTTAGGCGAAAGAATTGTTCAACTAAGAGGCGAAGCACCAAGCCACATTGTACTACCTGCAATACATTTAAAAAAAGAGCAAATTGGCAAACTTTTTGAAGAGAAGCTAAATAGTCAAAAAGGAAACTTTGACCCAACTTACCTAACAAGTGTAGCCAGAGATAATCTAAGAGAGAAGTTTTTAACAGCAGATGCTGCAATTACAGGTGCAAACTTTGCAGTAGCAAAGAGTGGTTCAATTGTAGTTTGCACAAACGAAGGAAATGCAGATTTAGGAACATCTTTGGCAAAGACTCACATAGTATCTATGGGGATAGAGAAGATTATACCATCTTTAAGAGATTTAGGGGTATTTACAAGAGTTTTGGCACGCTCTGCAACAGGGCAGGCAATTACAACATATACAAGCCACTTTAAAGTACCTTCTATTGGCAAGGAGCTTCATGTTGTAATTGTAGATAACCAAAGAAGCTCTATATTAAACAGTGACAACCAAAGTGCACTCTCTTGTATTAGGTGTGGTGCTTGTATGAATACATGTCCAGTTTATAGAAGAAGTGGAGGGCATAGCTATAGCTACACAATTCCTGGTCCTATAGGCTCGATACTTGGGGCATTTAGAGAGTTAAAAGATGATGGCGATTTGGCATATGCGTGTACTCTTTGTGCATCTTGTGATAATGTATGCCCTGTTAAAATACCAATACATAACCACCTATACAGCTTTAGAAAAGAGTATGTCAAGAGCTCTTATATGCCTAAATTTAAACTTTTAGCCTATAAAAGTGCTGCTAAACTAATGCAAAATAGAGCTATCTTTAATAGAATTGTTAGATTCTCTAAATACTCTAATCCATTACTAAATAGACTATCTTTATGGGGCAAAGGGCGAGATATGCCAAAACCAGCAAAAAAAAGTTTTAGAGAGTGGTATGATGAGCAAGAGTAAAATATTAAGTTGCCTAAACTGCAACGAACCAAGAGATGAGCTAATTTATAGTATAAGTACACAAGAGCCAGAGAGTTTAAAAAAGAGCTTTACTGATGCTTTAGAGCTTGCTGGTGGAGAGTTTCTTGAGTCTAAAGAGGAGAGTTTAGAGTCAACTCTACAAGAGCTAACATCTAAAAGTGTGGCATCAAGTTACAACTATAAAGTTACAACAATTAACCCAAACGCTATAGATAACACACTAGATTTAAGCAAACTAGATTGCGCTATTGTAGAGGCAAAATTTGGTGTTGCCGAAAATGGTGCAGTGTGGATAAATGAAGAGGATAATATAAATAGAGCAATCTATACAATTGTTAATCACCTAATAGTTATACTAAAAGGAGAGATAGTACCAACAATGCTAGAAGCATATGAGTTAATAGAATATGAAGATTTTAACTACGGACTATTCATAAGTGGACCATCAAAAACAGCAGATATAGAACAAACACTTGTAATTGGAGCTCATGGAGCAAAAAAGACAACTGTAGTGCTAGTTGCTAGTTAGATTGTAATGTTTAAGAAATATCAAGAGTTCATTGGCAAATATATTGACCTTAACTACATAGAGTGGACTCTTTTAAAATCAAAACTCTCTATACTCGAGTATAAAAAAGGCGATATTATCCATAGTGTTGGAGATGTCTGCACCTCGTTATCTTTTATTAATAGTGGCTTAGCTAGAGCATACGCTATTGGAGAGGATGGCAAAGATTATACTTGGAGTATCTTTTTTAACGACAAAAACTCACACATGACCAATCTATTTGTAGTAGATTACGAAAGCTTTATAAACCAAACAGAGTCTAAACTAGCAATAGATGTAATAGAAGATTGCCAAGTTGTTACAGTTGATTATAAAGATATTGAGCAACTATACAGCAAACTAAAAAAAGGTGAAAGGTTTGGTAGATTAATGAGTCAAGAGGCATATTCTTATCTACACAACAGAGCAATAGAGCGCGATTTAATGAGTGCAAAAGAGAGGTTTAATAACTTTATGAGTAAAACACCATTTCTTTTAGATAAAGTTCCACAATACCATATTGCATCATATCTGGGCATTACACCACAGCATCTTAGTAGGCTTAAAAAAGAGTATTAACCTGAGTTCGACGGAATACCATAGCCACAATTTTACGAGATTTTTCATAGGCAATGCCACATTTTTGTAGGACTTTACAGTTAATTCAAAAAAATGTGTCTAAGCATATGGAAAACCTCGTAAAACCCAAAGGGAAGCCCAAAAAAAGGTAATCTTTCTTAAATAAAATTTTTGAATTAGCTACGGCTAGTCCTATAAATTT
>CAMZLH010000024.1 GCA_947311565.1 uncultured Nitratifractor sp. | reverse complement strand
TGTACTTAAATAGGTAAGTGGTTGAGGATTTATCTCTGGGTTTAATATATTTAATGGACATCCTGCCATCAAATATGCACTTGAACCTAATAACATTGTTGCTAATGCTATTTTCTTTATTCGATTAATCATTATTTATCTCCTAATAATTAAAATTTCAGTTAGCTTTAAGATATATAAAGCACCTTCTTATTAAACAACTTTTTTGCAATTTTGTACAAATTTAAAGTATGTATCAAACTATATCAAGTTTTTCATTAATAAATACCCATAATATGGTTTTATTATACATAAAATGGCTATTTTATGTATAATTATTTAATTTCAACATCATATCAAACAGTACCAAAACACGGTGTACCTTGCATCTGGAGACAAATTGTTAATATTAGATAATATTTTTATCAACTACTAAAGAGTTAAAATATCTTATAATTGCTATTAATTTAATAAACTATAAAAAAACTTGACATTATTCTCTATTTATTATATACTTTGTTAAATATTTAAAGGATTACATTGTGAAAGTAACTCAAAGTGCCAAAGAGAAGACTAAGTTAAAAATTTTAAATGCTGCTGTGGATTTAATTACTATAAAAGGGTTTGATAATGCATCCTTAAGAGAGATTGCAAAAGAGGCTGGTGTTAGCAACCCAACAATTTATAACTACTTTCCAACTAAGCAAAAGCTTTTATATGCCTATATTGAGCAAAAACATAAAGAGGCGATAGAGGCTATTAGCAAAATAGAGGGGTTTGATAATTTTAGCTTTAGAGAGCAGTTGCAAAGTTTAATAGAGACAGAGCTAGAACTCTATTTAGAAGATAGAGAGTTTGTAGCACAAATTTCAGATATGGTATTTAGCAACTCTGGCTTAAAGATAAATATGCTTTATGAGACAAACAAAGAGTTTACAGAGGTTGTCAAAGAGATGCTAGAGGTTGCAGTTGAGGCTGGAGAGTTTGAGCTAATTCCATTTAGTGAACACTTGCCGCTGCTACTTTGGGACTACTATATAATGGTGGTTGCTTACTGGCTGAAAGATGAGAGTGAAAATTTTGAAAACACTACTGAGTTTATCGACCACTCTTTAGCTCTAGTAGAGTCTATTTTGCGTTCAGATATTATTGGCAAAGCCTCTAATCTTGGCTCATTTTTGTTTAAGACTCATATTTTATCATCTTTAAATAAGTTTGCATCTACAAAGAGCCATTTTGATGGTATTAAAAAGAGATTAACAAAGGTTTTTGGCGATGAATAAGATACCAACAAGCAAGATAGGAAGAGGAGCAGTTGTAGGTAAAGCAGCTGTCAAAATTGGGCTTAAAAAGAGTAAAAGAGCTATATTTGGTGGAGACAAAAAGCAAAATAACGAAGAGATTGCAGATATAGTTTTTGAAGCACTTAGTCGCCTTAAAGGGGTCTCTGTAAAAATTGCCCAACACATTGCACTTGGTATGCCTTTTTTGCCAGATGAGATTGTAGAGAAAATATCTAAAAGCTTTAACCAAATAACACCAATAAACAGAGCTTTAATTAGAAAAGTTATAAAAACAGAACTAGGATCTTACCCCGAAGAGATATTTGAAGAGTTCGAGCTAGAGCCATTTGCAGCTGCTAGTTTAGGGCAGGTTCATAGAGCCAAATATAAGGGCAAAGAGTATGCCATAAAAGTTCAGTATCCAGGTATTGGCAAGAGTATTAAAAGCGATATGGCAATGCTTAAAGGTGTGTTAAAACTTTTTGCCAAGGGAGATAGAATTGAGCATGTTGTTAAAGAGGTAGAGGATAGGCTCGTAGAGGAGTTAGACTACACAAAAGAGGCTAAAAACTGCCAATATTTTCAAGAGATAAACAGAAATCCAAATATTGTTATACCTACAGTAAACAGTGAAATAAGTAGCCAAAAAGTATTAGCAACAGAGTTTTTAAGCGGTGTAGGGCTAGATAATTATATGAAAACAGAGCCTACACAAGAGAGTATAAATTTTTATGCAGATACAATTTTGCAAAACTACTATAATACTCTTCATAGTAGCAACCACACAATACACGCCGACCCCAACCCTGGAAATTTTATATTTTTAGATAATGGAAAACTAGCAATTATCGATTTTGGGTGTGTTAAAAGCGTTAGCAAAGAGTTTTTAAAATACTACAGTAAACTGCACCAAATGCTTTTTAAGCAAGATAGCGACGATAAAATTATAGAGCTTTACAAAAGTTTAAAAATGATACAAGAGCCAACTAAAGAGAAAGCACTAGAGTACTACAAAGAGGTAATTAAACCACTTGACAGAGTATATATAGAGCCATTTTTAGAAGATATCTATAACTTTAAAGATAGTAACTTTGCTAAAAAAGGCTACGATATTATACAAGAGGTTCAAAAAAAACAGTTTACAACAATTGGCAACACAAATGAAGATATTCTATTTTTAGACAGAAGCATATTGGGCTACTACGGCATGTTTGAAAAGATGGGAGCAACTATCGATAGTAAAGCTATAAAAGAGATAATTATAGATTTTAATAGGAGTGATGTATGTATTTAAATGAAGATTTAAATAGTGCCGTAAAGAGTGGTATTTTTACACAAGATAGTGTTGATAAATTTAGAGACTTTATAGAGCAGCAAAAAGCAACAGAAGTACAAGATAGTGAAAACTTTAGATTAATTAGAGGCTTTAATGATATATTTATATCAATTGTAATATCTGTTCTATTAATCTCTTTGCTAATATTCTCTAATGGATTTTCTATTTTATTAATATTGGCATCTTGGATTTTAGCTGAAATATTTGTTAAAAAACGAAAATTGGCTCTTCCTGCTGTTATTTTAACTATTGCATTTATGGGCTCAACTTTTGGTGCAGTTTATTGGATATTTGCTCAATTTGATACGAGCACATATAAACCTATTATGCCAATAGCCTCTTTTGCTATAACCTCTATGCTCACTTGGTTTTTTTGGAAAAGGTTTACAGTTCCTATTACAGTAGGGCTTAGCGTAGCCTCTATTGCTGGTTTAGTTATATCTATTTTAGTATATCTTTTCCCACTATTAAAGAGCTATCTAGATATATTTATACTCTTAACTGGTATAATACTCTTCTTTATAGCTATGAGATGGGACTCACAAGATATATATAGAAGAACATATAAAAGTGATGTTGCTTTCTGGATTCACCTTATAGCATCACCACTTATAGTTCACTCTATCTTTAATGCACTTGGTATTTTCGATAGTAAAGATCCATCTTTATTAATAATATCTGCTATAGTAGGAATATTTATTATTTTAAGTTTAGTCTCATTAATTGTTGATAGAAAAGTATTTATGTTGTCATCATTACTCTATGTACAGTATGCGATAGGTCACTTATTTAAAAAATTTAGTGGCTCTTCTAGTTTCTCTTTTGCAGGAATTGTAATTACACTGCTTTTAATAACTATAACCCTATACTGGAGAGATATTAGATACTATATTATATCAAAACTACCTATATATATACAGAAAAGAGTGCCTAAAATGCTATCTTAGCATTACCCTCTTGCCACTCTTTAAAGTTGTATTTTGGATCATCTTTTACTAGTATAAAGTATAAATCTCCACTCTTTCGCCAAGAATCTAATATAACGCCATTTTTAAAGTTACTACTACCTTTTTTTACAACTACAACTACATTGTGTTCATCGAGCATATTAGCATTTGCCCTGCCCCATTTAAAGTCAAAGCTACTTAAACCTCTTCTATTTATCTCTTCCATTAAATCTTCGACAAAATGAAAGCACAATCCTCTATCTCTTTGTCCTGAATTTACTAAAAAATTGTGATAGAGAGGAGGTGAAGCTAAATTATATCTATTAGCTAAAACTTTAGAGTAAGTTATAGCAACTTCTGCTAGCTCTTTTGAATCTTCTCTATTAGAACCTAAGTTTTTTAAAAGAGTCTCTAGTTTAGATTGCTTTAATTTATCTTTAATAGTGGCTGGATTAGCGTAATTAATGCTACTACAACCATTAATAGTTAAAATAATTGCAAATAATATAGCAAATAGTCTCATAATAATCCTATTTTTTGTATAATTATATCTTTAAAATATTAACCAAAGGGATCTAATGAAATTTCTGCTAGTCGCTATACTTTTAACAACATCGATATTTTCTAAAAATATGGATAGTGAAATTAAAAAAGCTATAATAAAAATATATACAACTGCTAAAGTTCCAAGCTATAAAAAACCTTGGATTAATAAGATTAATCGATCTAGTGGAAGTGGTGCTGTAATAAGAGATAATTTAATTTTAACTAATGCTCATGTAGTTGCTAACCAAACCTATATAGAAGTACAAAGATATGATGTAGCAAAGAGATATATTGCTAAAGTTATTATGGTATCACACGAGCTAGATTTAGCACTAATTACAACAGAAGATAAGAGTTTTTTTAAAGGAATTAAAGCATTAGATATAGGTGAGTTACCAAATAGTGAAGATAATATATTTGTCTATGGATATCCAATGGGAGGAAAAACTTTAAGTGTAACATCTGGTGTAGTATCTAGAATTGAACACCAAAATTATGTACATAGTGGATTAAAATTTTTAGCAACACAAGTAGATGCAGCAATAAACCCAGGCAATAGTGGTGGACCAGCTATAATAGATAGAAAAATAGTTGGTGTAGTTATGCAAGGTATTACTTATAGTCAAAATATTGGCTACTTAGTATCAACACCTATGATAAAACACTTCTTAAAAGATATAGAAGATAATAAGATAGATGGTGTTCCTCAGATGCATATATTTGTATCTAAACTTAACAATCCTGCTGCTAAGAGATACTATGATTTAGATATTAATCAGACTGGAATTGTAGTAACTAGAGTGATGCCCTTAGGAAATTGTGCTAATAAGTTAAAAAAAGGTGATGTTATACTTAATGTTGATGGTAAAAATATAGAAAATGATGGTACTGTCTCTTTTAGAGAAGGGGAGTACACATCTGCTAAGTACCTTACAGATCTTCACCAATTTGGAGAAACTATAGAGCTTAAGATATGGAGAGACCATAGTGAACACAATATTACAGTTACACTAGATAAGCGAAATAGTGATGTCTGGCTAGTTAGAGACTACCAATATGATAGAGCACCTACTTACTTTATATATGGTGGATATCTATTCTCTCCTCTTGTAGAGAACTTAATCAACACTGGCAAGAGTAAAAACTGCTCAATATATACTCTACTAAATAAGTTTGCAACTACTAAAAAGAGAGAGCAAGTGATACTACTTGGGGTATTTGCAGATAGAAGCAATAGGGGAAACCAAAATTTATATAAATTTCTCCCAAAAAAGATTAATGGTGAAGATATTATAGATTTTAAAGACTTTTACAAAAAAATGAGCAGTAAAAAAGATGGATTTATTATATTAGAAGATAGCAGTAAAAAAGAGGTTATAATTGATGTAAAAGAGGCGCAAGAGAGACATAAAAGAATTTTACAAATATATAATGTAGAGTTCGATAGGTCTAAAGACTTAAGAGATAGTAACTCTACAAATAGTATATAAGATATAGTCAAACCTCAACATTACTAAGTTGAGGAGTCTATTAAAGCCTTGTAATAAAAGTAAAAGAGATCTCTATTTATCTATATATAGGTAATCTAAAACTCCATAATGGTCAGAACCAAAATGCTCTTTTCTCTCTATATGTTTAACTACAATAGATTTAGAGAGAAGCAGTTGATCAATTGGTAGCTTAATGTTTGGAACAAGTGGTATATTATGTTCTAACTCGATTGTCCATCTTAAACCTTTTACAATTTTTGTATTACTATAGTTTGCAACTCTTTGTACTGCAAAACTCCATGGTGCAGCATTAAAATCTCCAGAGATAAGTGCAGGTTCTTTAATCTTACTTAGCTGCTCTTTCATATCAGATATTTGTCTATGCTGATAATAAGGGTATGGCCAATATAGATGTATAGAGGCAACTGTTAGTTCCACTCCACCTACATCTACTCTAGATATTGCTATACCACTCTTATCTATACACTCTATATCTTTAGTAAATGGATATTTAGATAGTATAGCAACCCCACCAACTACCGAATAGAAACTACATAACTTTTGGTAAGGGTAGAGCCTTTTTAACTTTTGTATATCTCTCCAATGCTCTGTTGTAACCTCTTGTAGAGTTATTATATCAACACTATTTTGTTTTAAAAAATTATCAAATTTACCTAAATGTTTGTTTCTATAGTTCATATTAAACTGTAAATGTTTAATAGATACTCCATTTTTACGAATATTTATATCTTCAAGGTGACTATAGTATAAGTATATAAAAATAGATAACAGCACTAAAGATATATACTTAAATGCTCTATCAAGAAGTGCTATAAATAAGGAAATAATAATTATTATACACAAAAAATGGATTCTAAAATTAGAGATTGAGTCAAATAGTGGGTGTATAAAGTTTAGATATCCAAGTAAAAAAGATAGTAGATTTATAACTAATACAATTTTTAAAACTCTTATTAATATTTTCATAGCTATATTATACATTAAATTGTAGCAAAATATATTAACTCTCAACTCTCCAAAAGATAAGATATTCTCTATTTAGAACAATTTATAAAAACTCTATTAATATACTCTACAGCCTTCTCTTTACTCTCAATAGTTCCACTTAGCTGCTCTTGGTAAAGGTTATCTAAAATCTCTTTAAATTTTGGTGATGGCAAAAGACCTAAATTTATTAAATCTCTTCCTTGAAGTAGTGGTTTTATTGGCTCTTTATCTACCTTTAACTCTTTTGCTCTTCGTAAAAGCCAATCTCCTGCCTCATATTTATTACTTAGTGCCTCTTTTGTACTTCGTCCTAAATTATCGGCTCTTGCTATTAAGACTAAATCTTCTATATTAACTTTTGTTGCTAGCCTCTTAATTGTAGAGTCTTTAGCACTATTTTTATAATATATAGATGGTCGTAAATGGTACTTTACAAGTGGTAAAATAGAGTCTATAAAAGTACTCTCATTAGTTAACCTAAATAGAAAAGAAGATGTTGGCTCTAGACCTGCTTCTTCATGTCCAATAGAGCTTATTTTACCCTTATCATTTATATGTGTAGAGCTTACTTTACCAAAATCGTGACAGAGTATTGCAAAGATAAATTTAACTCTTTGTTTCGGCTCTAGATTATTACTTAGTTGGCTCATCTTATCTAGTGCCATCATTGTATGCACCCAAACATCACCTTCTGGGTGCCAAATTGGTGATTGTGGTAGACCTATAATTGCTTCTAGCTCTGGAAAATATCTTAATATCCCAATCTCTTTCATTAACTCAAATCCAATAGATGGTTTTTCAGACTTTAAAAGTAACTTTTTAAACTCTTCATAAACCCTCTCTTTTGATAGCTCATTTAGTCTACCATCATCTACTATATTTTTACATAAACTAAAAGTTTTCCTATCTAACTTTAACTCAAACCTTGCAGAAAACTGGACAGCTCTATAAACACGCAGAGGGTCTTGGACAAAGGTTCTATCATCTATATGTCTTAAAATACCATTTTTAATATCTTCTATTCCACCAAATGGGTCTAATATCTTTTTATCTACAATATCATACCCTAATGCATTCATTCTAAAATCTCGCCTAACTGCTGCCTCTTTATAGATTAGATTACTATTGACTCTAATATCAAAACCTCTATGCCCTAAAGCTACTTTTTCCTCTTCTCTAGGGAGTGAGAAGTCATACTCATCTTTGCCAACTCTTAATTTTAAAACTCCAAAACTCTTGCCAACTAGATTTACCGACCCAAATTGTGATAAGAGCTCTTGTAGCTCTTCTAAACTCTTTAGTCCAAAAACCTCAACATCGTAATCTTTACTCTCTTTATTCATTACAAAATCTCTAACAGCACCACCAACTAAAATAGCCTTAGCCTTTTTAATATTTAGTAAATATGCAATATCTGTAAGTGTTTTAGTAATTTTCATTAAATTAGCTTTTTATGAGTCTCTTTGATTTTAAATATTTACTAACTCTAAATGCACTAAACCATGCAAATGTAAAGTTATAACCACCTCTATCGCCTACAGTATCTAAAATTTCTCCAATAAAGTATAGATTTTTAACTATTTTACTCTCTAATGTGTAGCTATCTAGATCTTTACTATCTACTCCACCTAGTGCTACTTCGGCATATTTTGGCTCTCTTAAACTATCTATTCTTACTCTATATCCTTTTATTAGTTTTACTATATTTTTTATACTTTGTATATTTAAATCACTCTCATATTTGCCTATTAAATTTAATACTTTAAGTAAATGCTTTGATAATTTTGGGTTTATAGTAGCACCAAGCCAAAGCTCTAATGGTAAGTTTCGCTCTTTATTTATCCTCTTTTTGTAATAGCTAATTAGCTCTTTTTCTTTTATATCTTGCATAAAGTCAATCTCTAAAGTTACTCTTTTTTTTCCTCTAAAAGCTTTTGCTACCTCTATGCTTAAATCTAGTACTACTAAGCCACTTAGACCATATTTTGTAAATAGCAGATCTCCACTTTTACTTGTTATCTCACTACTATTTACTATTAACTTAACTTTGCAATCTAACTTTAAACCATGAATAGAGTTATCTATACTATTACTACTAATAAGTGGTGTAAGAGCGGGTAGAGGCTCTATAATTTTATGCCCTAACCTCTTTGCAATATCTAAACCACTACTACTACCACCTAGTTGTGGTGCAGCTATACTACCTGTAGCTATAATAATATATTTTGCTATATACTCTATCTTCTCTATATTTAATTTGAAATCACTCTTTATTGATATATCTTTAGCGTTGTAAATGGTAGATATATTTTGTCGTTTAACCTCTGCTTCTAGTAGCTCTAACACACTACTAGCACTTAGAGACTTTGGAAAAGCTCTACCATCTTGGTTAAAAATAATATCTAAGCCAATTGTATTAAAAAAATCTATAATATCATTCAAGCTATACTCTTTAATAAGAGAGTCTATAAGAGATTTATTGTTAGCATGAAAGTTTATTTTACTAATATTTCTATTTGTAATATTACATCGCCCATTTCCACTAGCTAAAATCTTTTTCCCACCACGACTTTGGCGCTCTATAAGTAATACATTAAAATTAGCTCTTGCTAATAATATAGAGGCTACTAATCCACTCGCACCTGCTCCTAAAATTGCTACATCATATGATTTCATAGCTAAATTGTATCAAAATTTCTATATAATTAGCATATGAATAGTGTAAATAGTACCTTTAAAGATCAAGTAGAGGTTAAAAAATCTAAGTTTATATCGTATTTAGTGCCAATTAAAGAGTATAAAATTTTACTTGCAACTTTAAAAAAAGAGCATCCAAAAGCTAGTCATATTATCTATGCATACAGAGAGTTAAACGAGTTTGACCAAGTTGTAGAGAATAGTACAGACGATGGTGAACCAAAGGGTGCGGCAGGGGTGCCTACATTAAATCAGTTGAGGGGTGCTAATTTAATAAATTGTGCAATCTTGACAGTTAGATACTTTGGTGGTACCAAACTAGGTGTTGGTGGAATGGTAAGAGCATATAGCAGCGCTGCAAAAAGTGTAGTATTAAAAAGCAATTTAGTACCATTTGAAAAGCTAATAGAACATATTATAGAAGTACCCTATAATCGACAAAGACAGATAGAGTATCATTTTAAAAATCTAAATATAATACCGATAAATAGAGAATTTTTAAATAGTAGAGTCTGCTACACTATTAAGATTTCAAAAAATATAGAAGATAAATTAATAATGCTTGGCGTTATAGATTTATCTTCTTAAAAAAATAGAGGTTTTTTGAGAAATAGAGTGCTGCAAAAACTACTAATTAGTAAAAGCTAAATGCAAAGACTTAAAGAGCTTTTGGTATAATATTGCAAAAAGGTTTAGTATGTGCGCAGATAGAATGAGAAGTATTATTATTGCTATTATTATAGGCTTAAGTATGGGGATGCTTGGTAGCGAAAATATTAAGTATGCTTTTATAATGCAATTAATTGTAATTGTAGCACTACTTGTAGATGGCTTTTTAGGATTTTGCCCTATTAGATCATTTACTAAACTTGCTTTTCCAAAATGTAACGATAGATAAGGATATAAATTGAGTAAAATTAGCTATAAAGATGCGGGTGTAGATATAGATGCTGGAAACAGCTTTGTTGAGGCAATTAAAGATGATGTAAAATCTACATTCGATAGCAATGTAATTGGTGGTATTGGCTCGTTTGCTGGTGCTTATGCTCTTCCATCTGGATATAGAGAGCCTGTACTTTTAAGTGCAACAGATGGCGTTGGAACTAAGCTAAAAATTGCAATAGATAGTGGTAGACTAGATAGTGTTGGTATAGATTTGGTAGCTATGTGTGTAAACGATTTAATCTGCAATTGGGCAACTCCTATGTTCTTTTTAGATTACTATGCAACAAGTAAATTGGTAGCTAGTGAAGCAAAAGATGTTGTAAGCGGTATTGCTAAGGGGTGCAAGCTATCTGAGTGTGCACTAATTGGTGGCGAAACTGCAGAGATGCCAGGAATGTACAGCGAGGGAGACTTTGATTTAGCAGGCTTTGCAGTTGGTGTGGCAGAGAGAGCAGAGATTGATAGAGTAAGCCTTGTAAAAGAGGGGCAAGTACTTTTAGCTCTACCTAGCTCTGGTATTCACTCTAATGGCTACTCTTTAGTTAGAAAACTATTTTTTGATAAGCTTGATATGAGCTTCGATAGTGACTTTAACGGTAAACCACTAGTAGATACTCTATTAGCTCCTACAAGAATTTATGTTAAAGAGTTTAAAGAGCATCAAGACTCTATAGTTGCACTTGCACATATTACTGGTGGCGGCATTGTAGAGAATCTGCCAAGAGTTTTACCAGATGGCGTTAAAGCCGTAGTTAAAGAGACTAATATTAAAACTCTACCAATTTTTGATTTTATGAGTCAATATGTAGAGAGAGATGAGATGTTAAGAACATTCAATATGGGTGTTGGTATGGTTTGGGTTGTGGAGGCAGATAATGTAGAAAAAATTACAACTACTACAGATGCTTATGTAATTGGTCATATAGAAAAAGGAATAAGGGGTGTTGAGCTTATCTAAACGAGTAGCTATTGCTGTTTCTGCTATTATAGTAGTTAGTGGCTGTGGTGGTAGTTCGAGTAGTAATACAGGTACTATTGGATATGATAGTAGCAATAGAGAGATATCAATTACTGGCTCTAATCAAGTTTTTACTATTGAAAAGACAAATGATTGCGATATATCTATGCATATAGATGGAAGAAGAGAGTTATATGTAGTTGTAACTAGCCGTTTTGATAATCAATATATATCTATTTCATCTAGCAGTAGCCAAAGAAATACTCCAACTAAAAGCTCAAGAGTCACTAATTTAGACTCTATATTTACTACTAATACTCCAAAAAAAGTTTTACTATTTAGAGAAGAAGTTAATAATATACTACATAGAGTCTCTAATGAGAGTGATACAGATAGAGTAGATGATAAACTAATAAGATCAAATAGAGTAACTAGCTCTAACTTTTGTATAGATATGGATACAAATCATAACTGCTCTGGCTCTATTAATGCGACCGTTAAAAGAGTTATATCAAACGTAGATACATCTTTGGGAAAAAGAGATTTAGTTATTTGGTTAGAGAGCAACAACAATGAAGTTTCTCAAGCTGATATAGATAATTTAGCCAATATGTTTTTAAAAGAGGGTGGAGATAATGATATATTTGATTGGGTTACAAATGTTTATGGAAAAGAGTGGGATAGCGATGCAAAAGAGGCAGATAGTCATCTAATAACATATAATAGTACTATAGATATTCTACTATATAATATGAGTAGTAGTAATATAGCAGGATATTTTTGGGCAAAAGATAACTTTCAAAAATCTACTATTAGTGCATCTAATGAGAAGCTTATGTTTTATATAAATACTCAACTACTAAGCTCTAACTCTAAAGAGACTTATACTACACTAGCACATGAGTTTCAACATATGATTCACTTTTATCAAAGAAGTGTACTTAGGGGAATAGAAGATTCAACTTGGTTTGATGAGCTTATGTCTGAAGCAACAGAAGATTTAATTGCTACTAAAATTGCTTACTATGGTCCTAGAAATGTAAACCCTTATGATGGAAGTGCGGGTGGTAATGGAAATAGTGGTGGTAGATTTCCTAATTTTAATAGATATATTACTTCATCATTAACTAATTGGTCAAATAGTGTTCAAGATTACTCTAAAGTTAGCTCATTTGGAGCATATCTTCTAAGAAACTATGATGGCGCAAATTTTTTAAATAGATTAATGTATAGCGATAATAGAGATAGTTATGCAATTAGTCAAGTTACCGGTATTAGTGATTTTCAAACAATAATTAGAGATTGGGGTAGTGCTGTTATACTATCTAGTCAAACTGATGCACCTAATAAACTAGAGTACAACTTTGGTACATTTAAAAATAGTGAATTTGGTTCAAGCACATATCAGTTAGGCTCTATAAATTTCTTCAATTATATTCCAAATCCTAATTTCAAATCAGATGGCACATTAGATAATAATGCCAACTTATACTATAAAATAGGAAATAGTCTATCTGGTGATATCAATCTTCATATAGATATAGAAAAAGGTGCAGATGTAACTATTATATCAAAGTAGTTACACCACATCAACATATATCTACCCATAATATAACAAATTCTTATTTTTTTTCATTCTAGTATATAATTATGATATAATATAATAGAATTAATTAATCTATATACTCTAATTTTATTAATAATTTGACATTAATTCTAAATTATTTCAAAATTAGTGATGCTATTTGTGTTATCTCTATTTACTTACAGCAAAGCTACTATTTCTAATTTGGTAATTTAGATTACATAATTTTAGTTTATATATAAATTATTAGTTCTATATCTAAAACAGGAGGCAAATATGGCAAAAGGTAATGGTATGTCGCTAACTGCAAAAGTATTAATTGGTATGGTACTTGGTATTGTAGTTGGTCTTGGTATTAACCTTGGTGGTTTAAATGGAGCTGGTAGCTTTATACATGAGTATGTAGTTAATGGTCTATTTTTAATTATTGGAAAAATGTTTGTAACGGCACTAAAGATGCTGGTTGTTCCGCTTGTTATATTCTCGTTAATCTCTGGAGTATTAGGGATTGGAGATATTAAAGCGTTGGGAAAAGTTGGTGGTAAATCATTTGCTCTATATATGCTTACAACTGCAATTGCAATTGCTGCTGCTATTACTATTGCTGCCTCATTAGGAATTGGAGAAGGCGTACATATGGCATCGGCTGCAAAATTTACAGCCAAAGAGGCACCTGCCCTTAGCTCTGTGCTTATCAATATTATACCAAGTAACTTTATTGATGCTATGGCAAAAGGTAATATGCTTCAAATTATCTTCTTCTCTATCTTAATTGGTATCTCTATACTAATGGTTGGTAAAAAAGCAGAACCAGTTGTTAAACTAATAGAGATTGGCAATGAGATTATGATGAAGATGGTTAATATCATTATGGCAATTGCACCTTATGCAGTATTTGCACTTTTGGCAAAGGCAATTGCAAATTTAGGTTTAAATCTGCTTGCAGACTTAGCTGGATATGTGCTTGTACTAATAGGTGCATTAATGATTCATCTATTAGTAACTTTAATGATAATACTAAAAGTATTCTCTGGTAAAAGTCCTATTATGTTCCTTAAAAAAATGCGTGAAGTACAGATATTTGCATTCTCAACTTCAAGCTCAAATGCTACAATTCCAGTAACACTTAGAGCAGTTGTTAAAAAACTTGGTGTTCACAACTCGGTAGCTTCGTTTACAGTTCCATTTGGTGCAACTATAAATATGGATGGAACTGCAATTATGCAAGGTGTGGCAACTGTATTTATTGCAAATGCTTATGGCGTAGATTTAGGAATGTCAGGTTACTTAACAGTAATATTAATGTCTGTTTTAGCATCAATAGGAACAGCTGGAGTACCTGGTGTTGGTCTTATTATGCTATCTATGGTGTTTTCTCAAGTTGGTTTGCCAGTAGAGGGGATAGGACTAATTTTAGGTGTTGACAGACTTCTTGATATGATAAGAACAGCAGTTAATGTATCTGGTGATGCAGCAGTATCTGTAATTGTTGCAAAGAGCGAAGGAAAATTTAATGACGAAATCTTTAATGACCCAAAAGCTGGTATGGTGAGCGATGATGATTTAGAGATAGATGAGAGCGTAGAGCAAGAGTTGGCTAATATCTTAGAGGAGACTGCTAATAAATAGCTATATTATGATACAATTACTCTATGAATAAAAATAGAGTAATCGGTCATATATTTAGCTTTATTACAATATTTATATGGAGCTTTGCTTTTGTAAGTAATAAAGCACTTTTAACATACTTAACACCTATAGAAAATATGATTCTTAGATTTATAATAGCAGTTTTTCTACTAACTTTAATATACCCAAAAGAGATAGTTCCAAAATCATTTAAAGATGAACTATACTTTATGATGCTTGGATTTCTAGGTATATTTTTATATTTTATTTTAGAAAATTTCGCACTTAAATATACACAAGCAACTAATGTAGGCTTATATATGGGTGCTATACCGATACTTACAGCTATAACAGCACACATATTTAGTAAAGATGAAAAGCTAAACAAAAATTTAATATATGGATTTTTTCTTGCAACTATTGGTATATCTCTAATACTTTTAGATGGTATTGGGTTTAAATTACGACTAAAGGGTGATATCTTAGCCCTACTAGCAGCAACTACTTTTGCTATATACTCTGTTTCTCTTAAACTTGCTCCAAGTAATTACCACTATATTGCAATAACTAGAAAAAGCTTTATATATGGCATTTTATTTATGTTGATTTACTTTATTTTTACAAATCAGCCACCACTTCATATTGAGGCACTTAAAAATAGTATAGTATGGTTAAATATACTATTTTTAGGGCTCCTATCTTCGGGGTTAGCATTTTTACTTTGGCAGCAAGGAATAGATAAGATTGGTTCAATTGCTGCATCTAATTATATATATTTGGTACCTTTAATTACAGCAATTGCTGGAGTATTAATTTTAAGCGAAGAGTTAACACTTAAAATGATAATCGGAGGCATTGTCATTCTATTAGGTCTCTATATTGCACAAAAAAGTAAAATATGTGTAAAATAGAAATCTATAAACTATAATATAATAAAAATAACTATTAAAAATATATTATTATATAATATATGATAATATAAGTAATTATTATTATGATATCTAATTAATACCTTTTATTAGTTCAATCTATATAATATTATATATAAAGATTAGAGTGTTGCATTTGCAATAACATATTTAATTTTTTAAAGGGAAAATATGAACAATACTAAATCAATATTATGGTTTAAAGATTTTAATTCAAAAAATATTTTAATTAATGAAACAGTTGTACGCATAAGGGCAGGGTTATTAATATTGGTTCCAATATTTTTATCTTACACACTATATAATGCAGTATTTTGCGGTAATTGGATAGTGGATACAAATACATTACATGACACTATGGAAACAGATTTTAACGAGAGAATAATATATAGTGCAGAGGTCGTTCATAAAATTAAAGATTGGTCTATACAGACATATGTTCTGTTATTTATACTCTTTGAAATGCTAATAGGTATGTCTAAATACCTATCTTTTTTATCTCCTACTATTTGGTTATCAACTCTACTTAGTAGAGGTAAACAACCCGTTTGGAAACCTCTGATACCCAAAAGATATGCTTGGAGTATAGGGGCGTCTTTTATTACGGTATGTCTGATATTTTTTAACCCCGACATATTTGCATACTATGTTAATATAATATTTGGAAAAGAGTTACTGAGTCAATCTAAGCAGTATATCTCATTTTATATTCCAATTACACTTATATGGATATGTTTTGGCTTTATGTGGATGGAGACAGTTTTAGGATTCTGTGCTGGATGCTATTTACATTCTTTACTTGTAAAGGTAGGTATATTAAAAGATGAGTGTATTGAGTGTGGTGATATAGAATCATATGATGCAAAAAAAGCAAAAGAGGATTATTATAAAAATTTAAATAATAAGTAGATATATTTTTTACTTAGATTTTTATTCACATGGTATCTTCTATATTGTATATCATATTTAGTGTATGTTATACAATAATATAGGTACTTGATTATGATTATAGATTAATTAAATTCACTAAGTTGAACCCTATGATTAACCTAAACATTCACAATGCGTTTTACAAATGTAATCTTTATGCATCACTAGCTTTCACCTATGTGTTATCACTCTTTATAATCTTAGCCACGGCTAGGGTAAGAAAGAGTAACTAGCCCTAGATAAAAGAAAGCTAGTAATGTTGTGAAAATCTAAGTTTATAATTAGGTTCAATAATTATAGTAATATTCTATTAGTTGCAGATACAGATAGTATCTACAACTTCTATCTAGTTTACACTAGAGTAAGAGATAGCATCGCTATCTTCATTATTATTTGCATTAGTATCTCCAGAGCCAGTTCTTAGATTTACTTTAAAGATAAATTTACCTTTAGCACCAGATGGTGGTGTAAAGACTCCTGTTACACCTACATATAAACGACCTGATGCTGGGAATATACTACTATTTCCTCTATATACAAGTTTATACATAGATGCTGTCTCTATCCATTCGAAGTCTGCATTTGAAACTGCTTGTCCATATGGATTTGTTGTTAATGCATTATCAAATGTTAGAGCAATATTACTATTTTTATTAATAGAGTAAACTACATCTCCTGTATTAACTCCACCATCAAGCTCAGATATACGAATAGTTACAAAGAAACTCTCAGCATTATCTATAAATGTTGTTTTACTTACCGCTAGTGCTACCTCATAATCTGGATCGGATGGATTATCTACTGTAGCAATACTAATTGCACTATCTTCTACCTCTCCATCTGCCGCATCATTATTTGGTTCTGGTGAGTGATTACTCTTAAATACAGGGTCTGTTGATATTCTTAGACGTACATATGTATTAAATCCATCTGCTGGCTTTTGATGACCCTCCCAAACTAGTACTATATCTTGATCTGCAGTACCTGCTGGTACATTTCCTTGCGTATTATCATTGCTTGTATCTGCATCTACATCTACAACTGAACGCTCTGCTATATTTTCAAATGTTCCACTTTGATCAAAATCTATCCATCCTACTAGTTGCGCTGATATATTACTATCATTGCTAGCTTTTACTGTGGTACAGAATCTTGTCTCTGTCATTGTTACTGTTCCTACTTGGCCATTAGAAAGTAATCCTGTACATGTGGCACCTACACTCCAAGTCAAGTTACTATTTATACTATTCTCATCATTAGAGTCACCCCCACTATTTATAGAGTATAAATCTGCTAATGTTAATTTATTAAATTTATCCCATCCATATATACTTGGAAATCCTGGTATTGATATATTACCAAATAATATATTGAACAGGTTACTCCATGTTACTGTTTGAGAAGGCAACTCTGCATCAGCTTTTACTAAACCAATTTTTACTACTCTATTAGATATGATTTGATGTTTTGCTATTCCATAGTTAAATCCATTGCTTAATGGTGCATCAGAGTAATCAGCTTCATCTTCTTCACAGGTATCTGTATATGGATTACAGTAACCTGATTCGCAGCTATTTGATCCTGTTGATCCATTATCATCTGTATTACATCCTCCACCTATCTCTATATTACATGTAGCAGAACAGCCATCATCTGGATCTGTATTATTATCATCACATCCCTCACCTAACTCTAAAATTCCATTTCCACAAGTTGTATTACTCTCTACTTGACAAGTAGAAGAGCATCCATCACCATCTTCTGTATTTCCATCATCACATGTCTCTCCTGATGTTCCTGAACCATCTAAAGCTA
>CAMZLH010000023.1 GCA_947311565.1 uncultured Nitratifractor sp. | reverse complement strand
CTTACAAACTATTTTCAAGAACATCTCATAATCTTCATCATCTGTAAAAACAGTAGAACGATTCACTCCTCGGTTAATAACATGATGATAACCTGCTAGTTCTATTCTTGGTTTTCTTGACATTGGGAAACCTTTTTTGTCTATTATAGCATATTTTTAGTGGTTTTTCAACGTCTGACCCCTAGAAAGAATGGTTTTTATTGGTGACATTATAAAATAATATTAACCTTTAATCACATATTGACTAATACACTCATCTAAATAATAAAAAGAAGGGTCATTACTTTTCTGATTAATTTTAGTATCATAAAATGAAAAAAACAAACCTTTTTCTTCCACAAAAAAAGTATTAAGTTTAACATAGATTCCAATATTTGTAATCCTTATATCTTTTTGTTCTACTTTTAATTTTTTTTCTAAAATGCTAAAAGTATTATCAAAATTTTTGATTTTATTATCAAGTTGCACCACTTTACAAATTGTTTTTAAATTTTGAATATCTAAGCTTTTGATTTTAGATTCAATTAAATATTTATAGGAAAGTAAAAAAGTTATAATTAAAGCTATCAATAGAATAATATACAAAACAAATTTTTTTATTAAAACTACTGTATTAACCATAAAGGAACTCCTGCATAATGATATTTTGGTGTAAACTCCTTGTGTAATGCATAGGGAGTAATTAAAGCGTAAGCTTCATTATAATTTGAGTGCCAATACGTTATGATGGAGTATTTATATTGGTTAACTCTTATTTTGGTTTAAATGTAGTAAGAGGCAAAAGAGGATTTAGCTTTTTTTAGCTTTTTTCTTCTCTTTTTTGAGTTGTTTTAGATACTCTTTTGATTCAATCTCTTTACCATCTATGAGAACATGTGTTGCGATGCCTCTTTTACATAGCTCTTTTGTGTTCATCCAAAAATCTTTGCCTAGTTGCATCTTTTCGAACTCTAACTTTGTTAAGAAGCCATTACCTACAATTACATCTTTAAAGAAGCTATTTAATCTTTTATCTGAGTGCTTTACTCTAGCTACTAACTCTCCACCTTTGCCACTAGCGCCACCACTATAGTTGTGATACATAAAGTCAGAGTATGGGTAGGCTACTCTTTTATGGCACATTGAAAAGAGCATTGCTCCCATACTGTAGCCATAATTATCTAAATAGGCTGTAGTTTTTCCTGGGAACTTCTCTTGCATTATATTAAAAAACTGCATTCCTTCATTTACAAAGCCACCACCAGAGTTTATAATAAACTCTAAAGAGTCATTCTCTTTTGCCTCTTTTAATTGGTTAAATACTGCATGAAGACCTCTTTTAAGTTCGAAAAATCTACCTATATATATACGATATTTAGTATGTTTAGGTGTAATTTTATATAGATTTTTCTCTTTATCTACTAACTCTTTTTTCTCTGGAACTACTTCGCTATATAGTGTATGCTGTTCGCTATTTAGCTCTTTTTTATCTACTGCCATAAGCACTCCTTTTTGAGGTAATATATATTATATCATAAATTAGTTATAATTATTAGATGATAAAAGATTTAATTGTAGTAGGAGCAGGTGCTTGTGGTTTGATGGGTGCTATAGTAGCTGCTAGGGATAAAAAAAGAGTTTTAATTTTAGAAAAAATGCCAAAAGTTGGTGTTAAACTTAAAGCAACTGGTGGTGGGCGTTGTAACCTAACAAATAGTTTAGATGCTGATAGTTTTATGCAGAGCTTTGGTAAGAGTGGACGCTTTATGAGTAGTGCATTGGAGTTTTTAAGTAGCAAAGGGTTAAGAGAGTTTTTTGCTAAAATTGGCGTAGAAACAGATATGCCAGATGGTTTTAGAATCTTTCCTGTTGGACACAATTCGCAAACTGTTTTAGATGCATTAAATAGTGAAATCAGAAGGTTAGATATAGAGGTAAAATGTAGTTGTGAAGTTAGTAAAATATCTAAAGAGAGTGATCAGTTTATAGTCTCTTCAAAAAATCAAGAGTATATAGCAAAAAATATTTTACTTGCAACTGGTGGTATGGGGTATCCAAAACTTGGTTCAACAGGAGATGGGTATAGATTGGCAAAAATGGTGGGACATACTATTAAAGAGCCACATCCTGCAATGATGCCACTAAAGACTAAAGAGAATTGGGTAGCAAATTGTAGAGCAGATACTATTGCAAATGTGACAATAGAAGTTGACATAAAAAAGTATAAAAAGCTTAAAGCTACAGGTGATTTGATATTTACAAAAGATGGAATTAGAGGACCAGTAGTTTTAGATTTTTCTAGAGAAATAACACCATTACTTGCAAAATATAAGGAAGTACCAATAGTTGTAAAATTGACAAATTTTTTACATTATGATGAGCTCTATAGAGATTTTAAAAATAAACTTTCAAGTGGAGAGTTTAGAACACTTTTAGAGTTAGTAAAGAGTGTGTTGCCACAATCTGTAGCAGTAGAGTTAATTCTTTTAAGTGGTGGTAGGTTAGATGTACCATTTAGTAAGCAAAGTGGTATAATTAGAGATAGCCTAATTAAAAATATTGTCCAGACACCATTGACAATAGTTGGAGATAACGGTTTTGATATGGCTATGATTACAAGAGGAGGCATTAACTTAAAAGAGGTGGATAGTAAGAGTATGCAAAGTAGAGTTGTTAAAAACTTATACTTTTGTGGTGAACTACTAGATCTAGATGGACCATGTGGAGGTTATAATCTTCAATGGGCATTTAGCAGTGGAGCATTAGCAGGTAAACTGCATCCGTAACGGAGGAGTTAGAAATGATAGATAGTAAAATTAGTGATATCTTGCAAGATATTAAAGAGTCTTCACCTGGACAAAATGAATTTTATCAAGCTGTAGAGGAGGTGCTTTTTAGTATAAAACCTCTATTGAAGTATGATAATAAGTATTTAGACAATAATATTTTAAGTAGAATTGTTGTACCAGAGAGAACTATCATTTTTCGTGTAAACTGGTTAGATGATAAAGGGGTTGTAAATACAAATTTAGGTTATAGAGTTCAGTTTAACTCAGTAATTGGTCCATACAAAGGAGGGCTTAGGTTTCATGAAAGTGTAAACTTGGGTATTGTAAAGTTTTTAGGATTTGAACAGATATTTAAAAATGCATTAACAAATTTACCAATAGGTGGTGCAAAGGGTGGTAGTAATTTTAATCCTAAAGGAAAGAGTGATAATGAGATAATGAAGTTTTGTCAATCATTTATGACAGAGCTTTACAAATATATTGGTAAAAATAGAGATGTGCCAGCTGGAGATATTGGAGTTGGTTCTAGAGAGATTGGCTATCTATTTGGTCAGTACAAAAAGATAACAGGTGATTTTGATGGTGTATTGACAGGCAAAGGTATTAACTGGGGTGGTTCATTTGCAAGAAAAGAGGCAACTGGGTATGGAAGTGTATATTTTGCTAAAGAGCACTTAGCTGTTTATGGTGATAGCTTAGAAGATAAAGATTGTGTAGTTTCTGGATCTGGTAATGTTTCTATTTATACTATGAAAAAACTATACGAGTTTGGTGCAAAACCAATTGCATGTAGTGACTCTAGAGGAACTATATATCATAAAAAAGGTATCGATATAGCATCTTTAATATCTGTAAAAGAGGTACATAGAGACTCTTTAGAAGCTTATGCGAAACTGCATCATGATGCAAAATATATAGATACTGCACACTACCCAAGTGGTGGTCATGCTATATGGCATATACCTTGTGATCTTGCATTTCCAAGTGCTACTCAAAATGAGTTAAATCTAATAGATGCAAAAGAGTTAGTTAAAAATGGGTGCATACTGGTTAATGAGGGAGCAAATATGCCAACAACACCAGATGCAATAGAGTATCTTTTAAATAGTGGAGTTAAGTTCTCTCCTGCTAAAGCTGCAAATGCTGGTGGAGTTGCTACATCACAACTAGAGATGAGCCAAAACGCCTCTATGACACAATGGAATTTCGAAGAGGTAGATATAAAGTTACATCAAATTATGAAAAATATATTTAAAACAGCATATGGTAGCTCAAAAGAGTATGGTGCAGATGGCAACTTAATAGTTGGTGCAAATATTGCAGGCTTTAAAAAAGTAGCTTCTGCAATGATAGATCAGGGGGTTATTTAACCTCCTCCTTGCCACTAATAGAAGTTGTAAGACCTAATAACTTCCATCCTTGCATACCACTTCTGTAGTAGAATATTTTACTCTTTGGATACCCATATTTAACTATATTCTTTATGAATATTGGGCTTTGAGCACACCATATACCATTACAAAAGAGTGCTAAATCTTTCGCATTACTGAAATCTAAAGAGCCATCTTTGTTCTCGTTTGCACCAAATAGTTTAAATATTTTTTTAATTACTCTTATATCTTTTGTTAGAGTTAAAGTAAATGGTATATTGATAGCAGATGGAATAGTTTCTGCATTGAACCACTCTTTTGTTCTAGCATCTATTAATATGCCTTTGTGTTTTGATACTCTATTTTTAATAAAATCTATGAGTTCTAACTCTTCTACTGTCTTTACACCCTTAATAGGTGTAATTGGCTGTATGCAAAAGGGTGGACAGACTCTAGAGGTTTTAGTGAAGTCATCAGATAATTTATTTGATGTATCGTTAATTCTATGTATTTTAATTGTGCTAGATGCACTAACTATATCGACATATTCAATATCTTTTGTAATATTTACAATAGAGCTACTAGATATTAGAAGATTAGTTATTAAGAGTAGTATAAAAACTAGCTGTTTCATAAAATATCCTTATGTTAATTTATATAATTTTATTATAGCATAAATTTATATAATAAAATTACGATATAATAACAGTATTATATAAAATTAAATTAAATTAAAAGAGTACATATTGCAAGATCTATCAACTAATATGAGTAAAAATTTAAAAGATTTAGGCTTTAAAGATTTAACTCCAATTCAGAGTAAAGCGATACCCGTTATTATAGAGGGTAAAGATATTATAGCTAAGGCTAAAACGGGGAGTGGTAAGAGTGCAGCTTTTGGTGTTGGTATTGTAGAGAGGTTAGATATAAAGAGACATGGTGTACAAGCACTTATTTTATCGCCTACAAGAGAGTTGGCACAACAGTTAGTAAATGAGCTTCGAAGAGTAGCAAGAGCTAAAGCAAATACTAAAATTTTACTACTTAGTGGTGGACACTCTCTTGGATATCAGCTAGGATCACTTAGGCACGAAGCACATATTATTGTAGGGACGCCAGGTAGAGTTTTAAAACATCTAAAAAAAGGATCTTTAAAGCTAGAAAAACTAGATATATTGGTTTTTGATGAGGCAGATAGATTACTAGATTTAGGCTTTTTAGATGATATAAGAGAGATAGTAACATATACAAATAGTAAAAGAAATACTCTACTATTTTCAGCAACATTTAGTGATGAAATACGAGAGATTAGTAAAGAGTTTCAAAATTCACCAGTAGAGATAGAGGTAAGTGAAAAAGAGGATAAACCACTAATTTTTCATTTCTTTTACAGGTGTGACTTTGGTACTAAGTTTGATACAATTTTATCTATATTACATGAGTTTAAACCAGAGTCTACAATTATTTTTGTTAATCAAAAGATCGTAGCTGATGAGTTATCAAGTAAATTAAGTAGTGCAGGGGTAGATAGTAAAGCAATTCATGGAGATTTAGAGCAGATAGATAGGACAGATACTTTAATGGCGTTCTCTAACTCTAGTATATCAGTTCTTGTTGCTACTGATGTAGCTGCGAGAGGGTTAGATATTAAAGATGTAAAGCTAGTAATAAATTATGATTTGCCTAACTCTAAAGAGACTTATATACACCGAATAGGTAGAGTAGGGCGAGCTGGAAAAGAGGGTATAGCTACAACTTTGATTACAAAAGATAGTTATATATTAGATGAAATAGAGGAGTATTTAGGTCATTTAGAGTATAAAAATTCTAAAGAGATTAAAAGTAATTTTAAATTAAAGTCAAAATATAAGACTCTTTGTATATTAGGTGGTAGAAAAGATAAACTAAGAGCTGGTGATATTGTAGGAGCATTAACTAAAAAAGGTGGATTTAACGGAGAGGATATAGGTAATATTGATATACAAGATAGAGACTCATATATTGCTATTAAAGAGGAGATAGTTGATGAAGTATATAATTTTTTAATATCTAATAGAGTTAAGAATATAAAATTTAGAGTAGAAAAATTGTAAGGATTTTATATGCTAAAGATTGTATCTGTTTTGACACTATTTTTTATTTCATTTTTAGATGCAAAGATAGAGATAGATATTTATAGTTGCTATGGTAATGAAAATAGGCTAATAGTAGAGGGTAGAGTTGTAGATAAAAGTGCTAATAAAGATAAAAGTATTAAAGATGGTTGGTTTAAAAATAGTATAGCAAAAGTAAAAGAGTTTATAAATAAAGAACTTAAAAATGAGCCTATAAAGATAGTTTATAGTGGCTTTGAGTGGATAGGAAAAACAGATAATGAAGGCTATTTTGAGTTTGAAATAGATGGCAAATTTAGAAATAGTATAAAGATTAAAATAGTTGTTAAAAATGGTATTATTGTAAAAGAGCTTAAACCATTTATAGTTAGAAAAAGTATTAAAAAAGGTATAATTTCGGATTTTGATGATACTCTTATAGTATCTAATGTAACAAAAAAGTTTAAACTTATTGGCAATACACTATTTAAAAACTATAAACAAAGAGTATTAATAGAAGAGATGGCTAAACCAATAAAAAAGCAAAATTTGCCACTATTTATAGTTACTGGTTCGCCAAAGCAGCTTATCTCTACAATAGATAGTTTTTTGAATTTTAATAATTTTCAAGAAAGAGTCATAATTGCAAAAAAAACTCATGGTAATAACTCTGATTCTATGTTTAATCAATTTGAGTATAAAGTATCAAAAATAGAGAGATTAATAAAGTTATACCCAAATATTTGTTGGGAGTGTTATGGAGACAGTGGCGAGAAAGATAGAGATGTATATGGCTACTTGGCAAAAAAATATCCATCTAACATAGGTAATATATTTATTAGAGATATAGAGCAGTGACTTTTATAATTTAATCAGAGGGTTATATACTAAAGTAACTCTTGATTTAAAACCAATATGAGTTTGGTTAATTAGAGATAAAAATTGATAGATTATAGTTTTATTTTTTGAAAAATTAGTTTAATAAACTCTAGAAGTTTATGTTTAGATTGTTAAGAAGCAATTAGGCTAGTGCCTAATTATACGCGCTCGATGATTGCCATCTCTGCTGCATCGCCTCTTCTTACTCTAGTTTTGATAATTCTTGTATATCCACCGTTTCTATCTTTATACTCTGGTGCAATATCTTCAACTAGTGCTTTTGTACTCTCTTTACACTGTAGTTGTGCAAAGATAGCTCTGTGTGCGTTAAAATCGCCTTTTAAAGCTTTTGTTATTAGTTTTTCATAATATTTTCTAAGCTCTTTTGCTTTTGGTAGAGTTGTCTCAATTTTACCCTCTTTAGTTAGAGCAATTGCTAAGTTTTTTAGCAGTGCTGCTCTATGCTGAGACTTTCTACCAAGTTTACGATATCCGTGTCTATGTCTCATGCCAATCCTTTATGACTTTAATTGTTTTATTTTTTCTATTAGATCAACTCTAATTTTACTATCTAGTTTATAATCTGAACCAAATCCATGATCATCTAGCGCATTCATAATCTCATCAAGAGATTTTTTACCTAGGTTTTTAATAGCTTTAATCTCATTTTCACCCATTAGTACAAGCTCTCCAATATATTGGATACCTGCTCTCTCTAGTGAGTTCGAGCTTCTAGCTGTAAATTTAAGTGTATTAATTGGTATAAGTAGAGATTTAAGTGCACTCTCACTTTTACCTTTAGTTTTAGTCGCTTCTAAATCGATATCAAAAACTTTACCAAATACATTTAACTGTTTATTCATTGTCTCTAAAGCATTTCCAAATGCTTCACGAGGTGTTATTTGACCATCTGTCTCAATTTCGAAAACTATCTTCTCGAAATTTGGATTATCACCAACCAAAATATTTTCTATTTTATAGTTAGCTTTTTTTACAGGTGTAAAGAATGCATCTAGTGCAATTGCTTCGCTATCTACACTATCTCTTAACTCTTCACTTGGTACATAACCAATGCCTTTAGCAATCTCAATAGTAAAGTTTAAATTAGCATCTTTATTTAAAGTTGCTAATATTGCATCACCATTGATAATTTCAACATCATCATTAGCTAAATCTGATGCTTTAATCTCTTTAGCACCACTAAAACTATATGATACTACTGCTTTCTCTAGCTCATCTTTAATTTTAAATCTAATATTTTTTAGATTAATAATAAATACTGCTATATCCTCTTTCATACCACGAACAGAGTCAAACTCATGCAGTACTCCATCTATCTTTAAAGAGATTGGTGCATATCCAACAGAGCTACCTAAGATAAGGCGTCTAAGTGGATGAGCAAGAGTTATTGCATAGCCAGTTTCAAAAGCGTATGCACTAATCTCTGCTCTATTTTCACCCAACTCTTCCATTGCTACCTCTTGAGGTATTTCTGGAGATGTTTTGATACTTTTCATTTACAAGCCTTTAGCTTTTATTTAGAGTAAAGCTCAACGATTAGTCGCTCTTCTACTGGGATCTTAATCTCTTCTCTTTCTGGAATTCTTGTAAAGATTCCGAATATTTTATCTTGTTCTACATCTACCCACTCTACAATACCTGTTTGGTTTGTAAGCTCTATAGATCTAATAATTTGAGGATTAGCTTTGCTCTTCTCTTTAATTTCAATCTTTTGACCAGCTTTTACACGGAATGATGGAATATCAACTCTTTTACCATCTACTAGTATATGACCGTGGTTTACAAGTTGTCTTGCAAATGCTCTAGTTGTTGCAAAACCTAATCTGTAAACTACATTATCAAGTCTTTGCTCTAGTAGTTGAATAAGAAGTTCCCCTGTATTGCCTTCTCTTCTAGAAGCTTCTTTAAATAGTGCTCTAAATTGTTTCTCGCTAACACCATACATAAATTTAGCTTTTTGCTTCTCACGAAGTTGCATACCATATTCACTAATTTTTGTACGACGCTGACCATGTTGACCTGGAGCATATGGGCGCTTTTCTAAAGCACTTTTACCTGCTAATCTTCTTTCGCCTTTTAATCCTAAATCAACGCCAAGTCTTCTTTCAAGTTTCTCTCTTGGACCTCTATATCTTGCCATTTAATTACCTTTTTCTTTATAAATCTATGTTAATTATTATACACGACGCTTTTTAGGAGGACGACAACCATTGTGTGGTAGTGGTGTTATATCTTTGAATGAGATTACACGAATACCTTCAATTGCTCCTACACTCTTAACTGCAGTTTCTCTACCAGAACCTGGTCCTTGAACTTTAATACCAACTTCTTTAATGCCATAATCTTTAGCTTTATTCATAGCATCTTCTACTGCTTGTTGTGCAGCGTATGGAGTCGATTTTTTACTACCTTTAAATCCAAGGCTACCAGCACTACTCCATGCTAATACATTACCCATTTCATCTGTAACTGTAATAACAGTGTTATTAAATGTTGCTGCGATATAAACAACGCCCTTTGCAACTTGCTTTTTAACTTTTCTTTTTGCCATTTGCTACTACTCCCTAATTATGCTGCGCCAACAGTTTTACGCTTACCTTTTCTAGTACGCGCATTTGTTTTAGTTTTTTGACCACGAACAGGTAGACCTCTTCTGTGTCTTAAACCACGATAGCTACCAAGATCCATAAGTGTCTTGATATCAAGCATAACTTTTTTTCTAAGATCTCCCTCAACCATATAGTTATCTTGAAGCTCTTTACGAATTGTAGCTGCCTCTGCATCTGTTAATTCATGAACTCTTTTGTCATAACTAACACCTGTTGCATCTAAAACTTTTCTTGAAGTGTGTAAACCTACACCAAAAATGTATGTTAATGCATACTCCATTCTTTTACTCTTTGGTAAATCAACCCCTGCAATACGAGCCATACTTATCCTTGTCTCTGTTTATGTTTAGGATTCTTACAAATCACTCTTACAATACCTTTGCGTTTGATTACTTTACAATCATCGCACATCTTTTTAACTGATGGTCTTACTTTCATAAGATTCTCCTAATTTTTTTTGCACCTTTTGTTTGCGTGGTTTAACGATGTTTGCTAAACCAGTTCTTATATAATCGGTGCGTAATATATAAAAACTCTTCACGCAGACTCCACAAAGTATAAACTTTGGGCGTGCGATTATATTAAAAAAAGACTTATATTCTAATTAATTTTAGTTATTTTGTCACTAATTTTAGGAGGGGTGGGCTATTTAGGTATATAACCTAAAACCCAGTCGGAGATATCTTTTGCACTTAGTATAGAGTTACTTCTATCTACCTCTTTACCATTTTCGAACAGAACCATTGTAGGTATTGTAGATATATTGTACTGTTTTAGTGGTTTTCCACGATTATCAACATTGTATGTTGCAAATATAGCTCTATCTCCTACAATCTTTTTTGCTTTATTAAACTCTGGTGTTAACATCTTGCATGTAGTACACCATGTTGCCCAAAATTTTACTATAACAACACCCTTTTTAGATATTGTTGAGTGAAAGTTATTGGCATTTAAAGATTTAGCAATAGTGAACTCCAAAGTTAGTAGCAAAATTATTAAAATTTTTCTCATTATTATCCTTTTAAATGATAATTATAGCTAAAAGGAGGTTTTGCCCTTTAAAAGTCGTCAAAATCTATACTATTCTTAGCATAATTGGTTACATTTGTTTCGAAAAAGTTTTGTTTTACATCATTCATTGATAGATGTTTATCAACAAGTTTTTGTAGATAAGTTGTATTAGTTTTAGGAAAAATAGGATCTAAACCTATCTTTGTTAATCTATCGTTTGCATAGTTGTGTACGGTATTTGTAATAAGCTCTTCTCTAAGACCCATTATAGAGTAGTTATCTATTAAATATTTTCCATACTCTAGCTCTATATCAACTGCTTCTTGAATCATCTCGTAACTCTTATCTATTATTGATGCTGATATTTTATTCTCTTTTTGTAATGTTTTAAATATATTTGCAAATAGTGGTAGGTGAGTATTTAACTCATCTCTTGAGATAAATTTTATCATATCTCTAGCTCCTGGGACTTTATCGCCAAGAACATATATATAGCTAAATCCTAGTAGGAAGTATATCCCCTCTAAATTAACACTTGCCATTGCAGAGAGCAACATTCCATCTGCGCTGTCACCCTCTATATACTTTGCAAATTGATCTGCTATTCTTTGATTTTTACGCTTTAGTGCTTCGTTAGTTTTATATAGGTCAAATACCTCATTAGAGTTACCTGCAGCATCTAGTAATACAGCATATGATTTAGAGTGGTTTACCTCTTGCATCATCTGTAGCGTTAAAGTCGATTTAACAATCTTGTTTGTTGCTAGTCTTCTAAAGTCTGCTAAATACTCTTCTTGAGCTGAGTCATTAAAGCTAAGTTGTGCAAAAGTTAGTTTATATATCTCTTTTTCGTTATCACTTAATTGTTCAAATGCTTTCTTCTCTGCTGATGTATTAACTTCGCTAGGGAACCAAGTATTTGCATTCATTAAATCATATATATTTGTACTCCACTTATATTTAGGTCTGTTAAAATCAACAAAACCTGTAGGGTTTGCACCATAGAGAGTCTCATTTAGTATATCATCTCCATTAGGATTAAAAAAGTTAGTACTATTCACTAGGTACCCTCCAAAGTTTTTAATGTATTTTAGCAATATTTTCTAAAAATAAAATTACCATAAAAGTGCCACTCTTCTCTTGCCCCATTTTATTGCTCTATATTTATCTAAACCCATATATATATCTATTCGTTTTTTAAATTTAGAGTTCATTTTGTCTTTGACTACATAGTATCCCTTTAGACCTTTAATTTTTACTACAACACCATTTGTTAAGCCAAATTTTTTTATTAAGTCGGGAGAGACTGCTATAATTTTCATACCAGGTTTTATGCGATTATTCCATGCAGCTAAGAAAGGTGTTTTATCTGTCTGCTTAGCTTCTGATGTATATGCCGTAGCAGTTAGTAAAAGTTCTCTATTAAATTTTAATTTAATTTTATTATTAAGTGCCTCTGGTTTTAAGTATAGAGTTTTTCCAATATCGCTGTAAGTTATACTCTCTATACTATTTAATGTTTTTATAGTGTTTACTTCTACTTTAGTTATTGTAGATATTTTAGATAGTGTATCTCCCTCTTTGACAATATAGTACTCTTTTAGTTGAGATGTCTGATTTGAGCTACTGCTATCTTTTTTTATATTATTTAGTGAGCAACCCATAAATAGAGCAGCTAAAAGAGTTATATATATTTTTTTATAATTCATATAGTATCCTTTTTATACAAGCTATATATACATTATATGGATGTATTTTAGTATATTAATTGTTAATTTTAGATTAATATATAAAAGTATAAAGTATCACTTGACACTAGTATATAAAAGTGCTATACTGTTAAATCAAAAAGCTTAATTATTGATATAGAGTTCTTGTAGTTAATGCAATAGTAGATAATTTATACGAAGGAGTAAGTATGAGTCTAAAGATGAAAGAGTTGACAAAACTTAGTGGTGAAAGTAAATCTACAATACTATTTTATATAAAAGAGGGACTACTCCCTGAACCTAAGAAGCCTAAACCTAATCTGCATCTCTATAGTGAAACCTCTATTGAGATAATAAAGTTTATAAAGTATCTTCAAAATAGCTTTGGATACTCAATAGCCGATATTAAAGAGATTTTTAAAAATAATAGCTTAGATCTTGATAGTTCATTTGGTTCTTTGGTTAACTCTATAGAGATTTTGCAAGGTGGGAAAGATAGCTTTTTAATAAGCAAAAGTGAGTTAATAGGTAGTTTAAGTATAGAAGAAAAAGAGTTAGATAACTTTATAGAGAGTGGTTTTATATATAATCGCACAATGTTTAATAAAAAGGATGTAGATGCGATTAAAATCTTAATTAAGGCGAAAGAGTTGGGTTTAGATTTTGAACTATTTAAAAAGTATGCCTCTTTTGCAAAAGAGTTAGCGATTATAGAGAATACGATAAGTGAAAAACTTTTACAAGATGACACTATCTCCCACAATAGTAGATATGAGTTTTTGTTTGATACTATTTTAAACTATAAACCATATATATTCAATTCATATACAATTAAAGAGCATAAAGCAAGGATAAGTAATGATTAATTTATTAAAAGTAAAGAGTTTTCTTCCCTATATTATTATAGTGTTTCTGAATGCAATGACTGACTTAGGACATAAGATTATTTTGCAAAATACAATTTTTAAATCGTATGAAGGGAGTGAATTAATAGTTTTAACAGCTACTGTTAATGCTCTAATACTACTACCATTTATATTTCTATTTTCGCCATCTGGTTACCTTAGTGATAATTTTAAAAAGACAAAAGTTATAAAGTATTCAGCATCTTTTGCGATTGCAATTACACTATTAATTACACTTAGTTACTATTTTGGGTGGTTTTGGTTTGCATTTTTTTTAACATTTATACTTGCAGCTCAAAGTGCAATTTATGCTCCTGCTAAGTATGGATTAATTAAAGAGATGCTTGGAAATGAAAAGCTAACAGAGGCTAATGCTATGGTTCAAGCTGTAACAATAGTATCTATTTTAGCTGGGGCTGTTATCTACTCTATACTCTTTGAAGGGATGTTGAGTAGTGCAACTACTCCAAATAGTATATTAATTGAGATTGCTCCTCTTGGATTTTTATTAATTGCTGGGTCTATTGTAGAGTATATGTTAGCATCCAAATTAGATAGAGATTTTGTTGCTTTAGAGTGCGAGGATAAGATAAAATTTGATATAAAAGAGTATGGAAATCTTGGATATCTTCGCTCGAATATAAAGCTTTTACAAAGCCATAGAGCAATATGGCTTAGTATTATTGGCTTAAGCATATTTTGGGGTATCTCACAAGTTGTAGTTGCACTCTTTGGAGAGTTTTTAAAAGATACTATGGGAGTAACTAATACAGTAGTTGCACAAGGTTTATTAAGTCTTAGTGGGGTTGGTATAGTAATTGGTTCAATTATTGCTGGTAGAGTTAGTAAAAACTACATAGAGTTGGGTATTGTACCTCTTGGTGCACTTGGTATTGTGGTGTCTCTATATATGTTGCCAACACTTGGTTCTATAAACTCTATAGCTATTGATTTAATTCTATTTGGTATATCTGCTGGTCTATTTATAGTACCTTTAAATGCAGTTATTCAGTTTGCCTCACCAAAAAAGATACTTGGTAAGATATTGGCAGGTAATAACTTTATGCAGAATATATTTATGTTTATCTTTTTAGTTGCAACAGCTACTATTGGGTACTTTAACTTGCCATCTTATGTTCTATTTTATAGTGTGACAACTATCGCTTTCTTTGGTCTTGTTTTTATATTGTTACAGTTGCCTCAGGCACTTGTTGGGTATTTTGTAAAGCAGTTTATAGGTTTTAAATATAAATTAAGTGTAGATGGATTAGATAATATAGATCCAAATAAGGGTGTATTGTTACTTGGAAACCATATATCATTTTTAGATTGGGCAATTTTGCAGATGGCATACCCAAAACAGATTCGTTTTGTAATAGATAGAGTTCTCTATAACAAGTGGTATATAAAGCCATTTTTACGTTTTTTTAAAGTAATACCTATATCTACAAGAGGTAGTAAAAATGCACTTAAATCTGTTGCTAATGCGTTGAATAATGGAGATACTGTTGCACTATTTCCAGAGGGTCATATATCTAGAAATGGTCATTTAAGTACATTTAAAAGAGGCTTCGAAGCAGCTGCTAGAGAGGCAGACAATATAGATATTATACCATTTTACTTAAGAGGACTATGGGAAGATAACTTTTCATATGCTTCTAAAAAGTTAAAAAGAAGTGGAAATAAAGATATTAGTGTATCGTTTGGAAAAGCTATGCCAAATAGTGCAACTGCAAGTGAGGTTAAAAGAGTAGTTTCTGATCTATCAATTAATAGTTGGCACAATTATGCTTTAACTCTGCCTTCATTACAAAAAGCATGGCTTAGAAAGAGTAAAGAGAGTCCATTAAGGGTTGCAGTAGCTGACTCTACAGGCGTTGAATTAAGTAGCCATAAATTTATGACAGCAGTTTTTTTAATGGCTAAAAAGTTAAAGCCCCTGCTTAGTGGGCAAAATATAGGTATAGTGCTGCCCACAAGTGCTGGTGGGTATATTGGTAATATGTCACTTCTTACTCTTGATAAGAGTATCGTAAATTTAAATTACTCTGCTGGAGAGAGTAGTCTAAAACATGCTATAGATATTGCAGATATAAAAACCATAGTGACATCTAGACTATTTATTAATAAGCTTAAAGATAAAGGTTTTGACTTAAGTGAAGTTTTAAATTTAGCAGATGTAATATATCTAGAGGATCTAAAGAAGAGAATAGGAAAAATAGAGAGCCTAAAGATGTTTTTAACTGTTAAAATAGTACCTGCTTGGGCTCTTGAACTGCTATATGTTAGGTCTGCTCATATCGAAGATAGCGCAGCAATTTTATTTAGTAGTGGTAGTGAAGGCACACCTAAAGGAATAGAGTTGACACATAAAAATATTATGGGTAATATAAAACAGTTTATAACTCTTGTAAATCCAGATGATAGAGATGTAATAATGGGAACACTACCTATTTTTCACTCATTTGGGCTTACAGTTACAACACTAATGCCATTAGTAGAAGGTATTAGTGTTGTGTGTCACCCTGATCCAACTGATGGTCTAGCAATTGGTAAATTAGCTGCTAGATATCAAGCAACATATCTATTTGCAACAGCAACATTTTATAGACTATATGCAAAAAATAGAAAAATAAATCCACTAATGTTTAAAGATATAAAAATGGCAGTAGCTGGTGCTGAAAAGTTACCTAAAGAGATAAAAGAGATATTCAAACAGAGATTTAATAAAGATATATATGAAGGTTATGGAGCAACAGAGACAACACCAGTTGCATCTACAAATCTGCCAGATGTTCTAATGACAGATGATTTTATGGTTCATGTTGGGAATAAAGATGGAACAGTTGGTATGGCAATTCCAGGAAGTAGTTTTAAAATAGTAGACCCTGATAGTTTTAATGAGCTACCAATAGGTGAGGATGGAATGATATTAATTGGTGGAACGCAGATTATGAAGGGCTATGTTAAAGAGCCAGAGAAGACAGCAGAGGTTATTAAAGAGATAGATGACTTAAAGTGGTATATCACAGGTGACAAAGGTCATATTGATGATGATGGCTTTTTAACAATTGTAGATAGATATAGTCGCTTTGCAAAATTAGGAGGAGAGATGGTAAGTCTTGGGTATGTAGAGCGTGAATTAGGCACTATTTTAGATGAAAATGATCAAATTGCAATAGCTGCAGTTGAAGACTCTAAAAAGGGTGAAAAGCTAGTGCTTCTTTTAGAAGGGGAACTAGAGATTAGTGAGTTAAAAGCTAGAATAAAAGAGTTAAAGATAAACCCTCTACTTATCCCATCACTCTACTATAAGGTAGATCAGATCCCACGATTAGGAAGTGGAAAAATAGACTTAAAAGGGGTCAAGAGTTTGGCTAAAGAGTTAAGTAGAACTTAGCTCTTATTTAAATAGTTTACTCTCTTTATCTTTTTTAAAGAGAGTAAAGTATGCCCATAGAGTTAAACCATAAACAAAGATAGATAGTACAACAACACCAACTGTTACTGCTTCAAAAAGCTCTTTATATTCGAAGCTATCAGGTATTAGGTGTACTAAAATAATAGATAGAGCCCCCTTCATACCTGAGAATGTTAATATAAACCACCCCTCTTTACCTACAGGTGCAATTTGTTGAGTTTTTGCCCCAATAAATGCAAATTTTGCCATCATAGTAGCTCTAATTATTGTAGTTGTTAAGAACATTATAATAATTTCGCTCTTATACTCCCAAAGCTTATGAAAGTCTACCATCTCTGCTAAGGCAAAAAAGATTACAACCGAGGCTATATATCCAAACTCTTTTGCCATCTCATATATGTACTCTAATCTATCTTTTGATGTACTTTGAATTTTACTAAGTCTTGCAGTTCTTAAGAAGCTTTTTTGTTTTTTAGAGTTGTCTTCATTAAGGTCAAAATCTATCCATGCTTTGGTTGCTATAATTGCAACTATTAGTGTTAGTATACCACTAATATGAAGCTCTTCACCAAGAACATATGCAAGATATGCCTCAATAATAAAGGAAAACAACTCTCCTCTTTTATCTGAATATAGTTTCATAACCATATAGAAAAGATAACCAATTAATAGACCTACTAGAGTACTTACGCTAAAAACTCTAAGTGCATCTAAAGCGGCACTAGTAGCATTAATTTTGCCATCAATCATCCATGGAAGTCCTATAAAAAAGAATGCTATTACAGCTGTTGCGTCATTTCCTAAACTTTCGCCCTCTATTAGGACTTTTATATCATGTTTTATTCGATTAAATCTAGATAATACAGATTGTACACTAACTGCATCTGTAGCCATATTTATAGCAAAAAGTGCTACATAAGCACCTAAGCTTAGGCCTTCAAAGATATTAAAGTAGTGTAGGCTAGCTCCTATAGAGATAGAGAGGGCTACAGCAACAACTGCTAAAAAGAAGATACTCCATGCATGTTTTTTAATATCGCTAAAGTGTAAATGTAAAGCATCTCCCATAAATATTAAAGGTATACAAAATAGTATTATAGTAGAGAAATTACTAACTAAATCTATAGGTACAGCAAAACTAAAGTAAGTATAGATAAAATATGAGCCAATTAGTAGTAGAAATACAGATGGAATCTTAAGTCTATTTGCAATAGCATCTGATAGCACAACAATAGCTAAAATTGTTATTAAAGTTATCTCTGGGGCGAATGAGTGCATAAAATTCTCCAATTTTTTTTTACAATTATACCCAAATTAAATATTTTATGGTATAATCACACTGCCCTTTTTGGAGCTGTGCAACAGAGTTGGGAGATAGCGGGTCAGGACAGGAATGTAGCAGCCCACCTTCTATCTTTGTGTGCCACAGTACCCCGAAGAGGGTTTTTTCGTTATAGACAATTCACAACTACATTTTATTTATAGAGAGGTGTCCGAGCGGTTTAAGGTGCAGACCTGGAACGTCTGTGTAGAGCAATCTACCGAGGGTTCGAATCCCTTCCTCTCTGCCATACTCTTTTATAGGGTTATAAAAGAGGTCTACTATATCAATACATACTTAGTTTATATTAACTTGATATAATTTCTAGAGTAAAAAATATTATAAACATAGTTATGTCTTTGAGTAGGAGAACTCTTTAATGCATAATTTTGTTTTAACAAAAGGATTAGTATGAATAATAGTAAGTATAGTAAAAAGTTTGTGACTCTACACTGGATACATGGGGTTATTATTGCATTTTTATTAATTGGTGCGTCGCTTAATTTACCAGAGCTAGAGTCAAAAATGAGCTTAGATCAGTTACTTCAGTTTAAAATGCATATAATTATTGGTATTGTGGCTACACTTTTAACCGTTATAAGAGTACTCTTAGCAAAAGGTGAAAAGAGTAAAATAGAGCCGCTATATAGTGTTGGTTTAAAAAAAATATTGGCAAATGCAAACCACATATTAATTTATATTACACTATTTATTGTAGGTATTAGTGGGGTTTTAACAGCAAGCAGTGCAAATATAGGAGAGATTGCAATTTTTGGTAAAGATCTATCTATATATAAAATAACAGAAAATACAGAGCTATTTGGCGAGGTACATGAATTTGCTACAACAGCTTTAATTGTATTAATTGTTATGCATATTGTTGGTGTAATAGGATATAGAATTAGTACTAAAAAATGTGCAGTAGATAGAATGAAGTTTTAATCACCTATCGCTTTAATGGCGATAGGTAAAGAGTATTAAGCTTTTTTAACAAACTCTTGTTTTAGTTTAATAGCACCTACACCTGGCACTTTGCAGTCTATATTGTGTCCATCATTACCCTCTACTAATCTAATAGATTTAATTTTAGTTCCAACCTTAATACCGCTAGAGCTTCCTTTTACTTTTAAATCTTTGATTACAGTCACACTATCGCCATCATTTAATATATTACCATGAGCATCTTTCACAACTAATTTATTCTCATCTTCTGCATTTGGATTCCATTCGTAAGCACACTCTGGACAGATAATAAGATCTCCATCTTCATAAGTATATTCACTGCCACATTTAGGGCAAGCTGGTAAATTTTCCATTTAGCTTCCTTTTTTTGTAAAATTATATCTAAATTATTTTAACTATCTTGCTCCAAAATCTACAGTCCAGTAATTTTTATATTGATCTCTGCTTTTAAAAGTTGCCATACCTACATCATCAACATGTGGATCCATGATATTAACGCAATGTTCTGTTGCTCTTAACCATAGGTCTAATACCTTTTGAGGGCTATCTAAAGATTCTCCTGCAGCAATATTTTCTGTAACCCTGATATAGTCAGTATAACCATTATATACTACTCTATCTGTCATATCACTGCCACTATTTAGATTCATAGCGTGAGCTGTAATATCGTCTCCAGAGTAGCTGCCATAGTGACTTAGAAAGCTATTTATCGCCATATCTCTAGAGTGTTCTAATGATGCTTTGTATAAAGAGTCATTCCATACTAGTTTATGTGTTGCTTTATATAGTTTATCTCCACAGACTTGATCTGTCTCTCTAATACTATTTATTAACTCTAAATATGTAACTTGAATATCTTGATCACCAGAGTCAGATTGGCTATCGTCTCCTATTTGAGATACAATATCGTTACAGCCTGTGAATATAAGAAGAGCTAATATAGAAATATATTTCATTTTTAAGCCTTTTGAGTTATTTGTTTACTAGAGATAATAGTACTATGAAATTGCTTTAAAGTTACTACTATAGCTATATATCAATAGATATAATAGTAACTATTTACATAAAAGTAACATATTAATTTTTAGATAGTAACTTACTATTGGCTGTGTTGTGCATATGATACAAAGTAATAATTAGCTACAATTACGATATGAAAAAGATAGCAGTACTATTTAGTGGTAGCGGAACTAATTTTAAATATATATTAGAAAATCTTCATAACAGAGAAGTAGAAGTTGTATTAGCTCTTACAAATAATCCAGATGCTGGTGGCATTGATTATGCAAAAGAGTTTGAGATACCTCTTGTTATAGAGAGCTCTAAAGAGTATAAAAGTAGAGAGTATTTTGATAGTGTTATTGTTGAGCATATTAAAAATAGTGGCGCAACATTAACTGTACTAGCTGGGTTTATGCGTATTTTAACAAAAAACTTTACTAATAGTATTTTAGCAATAAATCTTCATCCATCGCTACTACCTAGACATAAAGGTTTAAATGCAATAGAAAAAAGCTTTAGCGATGAGCATATAGATGGTGGAGTTAGTGTTCACTATGTTACAAGCGAACTAGATGGTGGCGAAATTATAGTACAAAAGTCTATTAATAAAGATAATTTAATTTTTGAAGATTACTATAGTAAGATAAGAGAGATAGAAAAAATAGCTCTAAAAGAGGCTATTTTATTAGCTATTTAAGCTTAATATACGCATTGTAGCCAAACTCCTTTGCAATAGTTGCTGCAATTAAGTGTGCGATGGTTTTAAGTCTGGGTTTAAGCCACTTTATCTGTTTTTTACAGCTAATTTCTCCTAGTTCTAAAACTAAAAATTTATCTGCTTTAATTACTTTATATCCGTAGTAATCGCTTAAATTTCTTGTAAAGTTATCTCTTTGCCAGTTAAATGGAAAGTAAGCTCTATAGTTACTCTCCCACCTTTTAGCTAATGCTTTAGATTTACTATTTGGGTATCCAATACTAGCTCCTGATTTACATACTCTACTAGAGCCATCAAAATGTATAGCAACTGCTACTTTACACTTAATTGGTTTTGGGTCTGCACCAACTCTTTTTACATCTAAACCCCATTTATTTAGAGTTTTTGCTACTTCATCTGCGATATATATATTCCAATCTACCTCTTTAATTTTACCTAAACTAGAGCCTGTATTTCCTGTTTGTCTACCTTCATGCCCAGCTTGAATAACTATAGATATAGGCTTTATATTGTGCCATATTATTGCTAGAGTAATTAAGGTAAATATTATTGAAGATATTACTACGGCACTCTTATTTTTTATCATAGTGTTATTATATCATAAATTTTTGTTAAGCAATATTTAAAGTGATAATTGTTATCATTAACAACTGATAACAATTATCGGTTATTATAATAAGGAGAGGTTTGTGGAGTTAACTAAGTTAAGTAAAGGGCAAAAGGGTGTAGTCAAGGGTCTTAAAGCTAGTGGAGCACTAAAGCAGAGACTATTCTCTCTTGGAATTGTTAGAGGGGCAACTATAGAGGTGGTTGATTGCTCTTTAAGCAAAGCTACAATAGAGGTTAAGATTGGAAATACCTTAGTAGCTCTTAGAGATAGTGAAGCAAAAGATATTGAAGTGGAGGCACAATAATGGCAGGTTGCAATAGTTGTGAAGATGTAGAGTTACAAAATAGAGTAAAAGAGAAAAAAGAGAATTATTGCACATTTGAAAATAGTGGTAAACCAACAGGCCTTGGGGCTATAAAAGTTGTAATGGCAGGGCAACCAAATGTTGGAAAATCTATGCTTATTAATGCACTAAGTGGCACAAATAAAGGAAAGGTTGGTAACTTTAGTGGTGTTACGGTTGACTCTTTAGAGGTCTGTTTTGAGCACCACTGCCATAAATTTGATTTAATAGATTTACCAGGAACTTACTCGCTAGAGGCTTTCTCGCAAGAGGAGATAGTAGCCAAAGATTTTTTATTAAATGAAGATTACGATGTTATTATAAATGTAGTTGACAGCACAAATTTAGAGAGAAATTTACTACTTACAACCGAGCTTTTAGAGCTAAATAAAAAAGTTGTAGTTGCTTTAAATATGGCAGATGAGGCAAGAAGTGATGGTATAGATATTGATCTAGCGCAGTTTAAAAAGCTTCTTGGGGTAGATGCAGTTATTGTATCGGCTAAAAATAAAGAGGGTATAGATGAGCTTTTAGACACTGTTCATACGGTAGCAGATAATGCTAGAGAGCCAAATAACTTAGTCTATAGTGATTTTTTAGAAGAGGAGATTATAAAAGTAGAGAAGTTCTTAAGTGAAAGGGGCTTTAGCTACAAAGATTTAACAAATAGAGAAGTTGCGATTGCTTTGCTTTTAAAAAATGAAAAAGTCTATAAGCAGATACATGAAAACCCAATAATGGTAGAGCTTTTTCCTCTTATTCAAGATGCATTAGAGCATATTTATACTCACTTAGAGACTAAAGATATAAATGAAATTAAAGCTATTGAGCATAATGGTATTGCTAGAGGAGTAGTGCTAGAGGTTGTTAATCAAAAAGCTCAGCCTAAGAGTTTAAGTTTAACACAAAAGATAGACTCTGTGTTGGTGCATAAACTATTTGGTTTACCAATATTTTTACTATTTATGTGGTTACTTTTTCAAGCAACTTTTGAGTTTGGTAACTTACCAATGGAGTATATAGATAGTGCTATAGGTGCATTTGGTGACTTTATTGGAGGCTTTATTAGCAATGATGATATTAGAAGCTTGGTTGTAGATGGTATTATTAGTGGTGTTGGTGCAGTGTTACTATTTTTACCAAATATTATAATTTTGTATATAGGTATTGCACTGCTTGAAACAACTGGTTACATGAGTAGGGTTGCTTTTTTGCTAGATGGCTTCTTTCATAAATTTGGACTTCATGGCAAGAGCTTTATCCCTCTTGTTACAGGCTTTGGATGCTCTGTTCCTGCATATATGGCTGCAAGAACGCTAAAGAGTGAAAAAGATAGATTAATAACACTATTTATAATTGGCTTTATGAGCTGTGGAGCAAGATTACCTATTTATGTTCTATTTACAGGGGCATTTTTCAGCCAGAGTGTAGCTGGAAATGTACTGTTTTTAATATATGTTAGTGGTGCTATTTTTGGTCTTATTATGGCAAAACTACTTCGTGTATTAGTTTTTCGTAGCAAAGATGAACCATTTGTTATGGAGATGCCAAAGTACAGGTTGCCAAGTTTTAAATTAATTTGGCACACTGTCTACTCGAATGCAAAGGGGTATATTAAAAAGGCAGGAACATTTATACTACTAGCTTCTATGTTTGTGTGGTTTGCAAGTAACTACCCAAAAAATAGTAATTTAGAGCTAACTTATCAGAGCAAAATTGAAAAAACAGATAGTAGCGAAGAGAAAAAAAGCTTGGCTTTAGAGTTAAAACAAAAAGAGTTAGAGCAGAGCTATTTGGGTCAAATTGGTAAAGCTACAGAGCCTTTCTTCGCTCCATTAGGCTTTGACTGGAGACTTTCAGTTGCACTAGAGGCTGGGCTTGCAGCAAAAGAGGTAGTAGTCTCAACACTTGGAGTGTTATACTCTATAGGTGAAGTTGATGAGAGTAGCCATAGTTTAAAAGAGATAATAGCTAAAGAGCTAACCTTGCCTGTTGCAGTTTCGTTTATAGTGTTTGTAATGCTATACCTACCATGTTTTGCAGCAAGCATGGTCTTTGCCAAAGAGTCTGGGGGCTTTAAGTATGTTGTATATCTGTTTGTATTTACAACTACAGCTGCGTGGGTTATGAGCTTCATAGCATATAGAGTAACTTTATTATTGTAAAAAATCTATATCTATTAGCTAAAGTTCGATTTGAGCTTTAGCTAAATTACTTTATATATCATCATTTATTAAATATCTTTTATACTTAGCTTATGCTAGCTGATTGAGTCTATTGAGTTAGTGCAGTAATAACCTTTATTTGGATCTATCACTCAATATAATATAAAAATTTCAAAATGACATATTATATCTATCTAATTAACATTTTCTTTACAATTACAATAGTTTATAAAATGGTAAAAAGACATTTTAAATACATATATATCCATTTAATGGTACTATTTAAACTTTTATTAATATTTAAAATATTATAATTCTAACAATATATCCATTTAATGGAATGTTTTAAAAGGAAAAAAGAAATGAGTAAAATAAGATGTATAATACCTATATTATCTTTAATAGTCTTTAGTGGATGTGATTTTTTTGATAATATGTTTGAGTTTGACTCTAAATCTGATAGAAAATCTAATTTAATAGATTATATAGTATTTGATAAGAACGAGAGCCATAAGAGAGTGATTATTACTTCAGAATGCAGATATAATGAAGCTAGTTTTTTATATTACGAGACAATGGAGGATGCACATAAAAATATATATGAAGATACTAAAAACTTAATATCTGAACCTTGGAGTGGTAAGAGACTAAAACCTCATTGGGATATTAGATATGTTAATCCTATAGAGTTGTATAAGAGTAGTAGCATTAATTTTGCTGAAATGACTGGCATGAGTTTTAATCATAGCCAACTTTTAATTGGGACTGATGCTTCTAAATATAATAGTAACGCTTCTGTGAGTGCTGTTAAATGTGTAGGTGGTGAAATAGCTGCTGGAACAACAGTTAATTTAAATGATGCACCTGAGCAGATATTAGATTATGGTGGTCCACATAGTACATTTATATATAGATTATCAGACTTAGATGCTGTAAAGCCATGGAGTGGCAAAGATAGTAGAAATTTACTACTCCAAGCTAATTTTACAAAACCAAAATATATAAAGAGTGTTGGAAATATAGGTGGTGGTATAAACTTTGGATTATTTTTAAGAAATGTAAATAATGGTAAATATATTAATTATGTTATAGGTGCTTACTCTGCAGGAGAGGGTTGGATGAAGGAGCAGAGTGATTTAAAGTATGATACTACAACTAAAATAGTTCATGTATCAACTACAGTAGATGTAAACTCTTTTTGGTCTACAATGTCTCCTAAATCTACAAGAGTTACAAGAGTATTGAGTAGTGATTTTAAAAGAGAGTTAGTTAATAGTTGGGATGACTTCTTTAGGGTAAATATTACATATGATAATATGATGGCTGTATTGCATGAGTTAAAATATAATCCACAAGAGGATGTAGCTGGAGAAGATTATGGCTTAAATCCAGAGGAGTGGGAGTTGTTAAGTGTAATGATTCAGTATGAGTTAGAGGAGGAGGGTGGTAAAGCGATACTCTCTGGTTCATTTAAGGGATTTGAAGTCTATAGCTCTAAATTACCTCTATAGGCACTTATGGTATACTTCTACTAAATGTAGGAGAATATTATGAACACTTTAAGCATTTCTGTAATTATACCCACATATAATGCTATATATTATCTTCCAAAACTTTTAAATAGTTTAATAGAACAGACAGTAGATTTTGAAATAATAGTTATTGACTCTAGCTCTAGAGATGGTACTTTAGATATTGCTAATGAGTTTGCATCTAAGGTTATAATTATTCCACAAAGTGAGTTTGATCATGGAGGTACAAGAGCAAAGGCAGCAAAAGAGGCTAGAGGTGATATATTGGTCTTTTTAACTCAGGATGCTCTTCCTTTTAATATTAATGCAGTTAAAAATTTAATAGAGCCATTGAAAGATAAAGATGTAGTTGCTTCATATGGTAGACAGTTGGCAAATGGTAATGCTACACTTTTTGCAAAGCACTTAAGAGAGTATAACTACCCTCAAAAGTCTTATATACGGTCTTTTAAGGATTCTAAAAAGTATGGATTAAAGACAGCTTTTTTATCTGATAGCTTTGCAGCATATAGAAAAGATGCAATTTTAGATGTTGGTAGTTTTAAAGAGGGTACTATTTTTGGTGAAGATATGCACTTAGTTGCAAGACTACTTATTAATGGTAAAAAGGTTGCTTATTGTAGTGATGCTATGGTTTATCATTCACATAATTATAGTGTGAAAGAGGAGTTTATGCGCTATTTTGATACTGGAGTTTTTCATAGCAATGAGGCTTGGCTAATTGAGAAGTTTGGTAAAGCAGAGGGTGAGGGGTTAAGGTATGTTAAATCAGAGTTTAAGAGTATTTTAAAAGAGGGAGATATTTTAAAAATTCCAGAGTTTTTGATTAGAAATATTGCAAAAATTGTAGGATACAAACTTGGTAAAAACTATAAAAAATTCCCTAAAAACATTGCTAAGAGTCTAAGTATGCATAAATCTTGGTGGGATAGATGGGCATAAGAGTAGAACAACACTCTCTTGTAGAGCTTGAGTTTTACTCTAATATTGAGTATAAAAATACTTTTTGTGAAATAGAGGTAGATGCCTATTTAAACTCTTCTTATAAAGAGGAAGTGGTAATACCAGCATTCTATACTGGGAAAAATAGATGGGTAGTTAGGTTTATAGTAAATGATTTAGGTACTTATAATATACTTGTAAAGTGTAGCAATGCAAGAGACTCTTTAAATGAACAAAAGCGCGAAGTTATAGTTGAAACATCTATTTTAAAAGAGTCTAAAAGTTTAACATTAAGTGCCAATAAAGAGTATTTATCTACTAAAGAGGGTGGGGCTTTTTTTTGGTTAAGTGATACTTGGTGGATGGCATTAAGTGATAGGTTAGATTTTGAAGAGTTTAAAAAATTAGCAGATTTTAGAGCTAAACAAGGCTTTAATGTAATACAGTTAGTTGCTGGATTAATGCCTGATATGGATAGTTTTGATGTTAGAGGTAAAAATAGTGCAGGATTTCCGTTTAAAGATAAATATAGTTCTATAAATATTGACTATTTTCACGAAGCAGAGGCTAAGATTAGATATTTAGTAGATAGTGGATTTACAGTTATGATTGTTGGCTCATGGGGTTACTATTTAAATAGAATTGGTTTAGATAAAATGAAAAAGTTTTGGAGATACTTAATTGCTAGATGGGGTTCATTAGATGTGGTTTGGTGTGTGGCAGGAGAGACAACAATGCCATATTATATAAGTGATTCAAGATTAAAAGAGAAGAAAAATCTAAAAGATGGTTTTAATGAGTTAACTAAATATATTAGAGATATAGAGCCATTTGGTAAACTAATAACAACACATCCAATAGAAGCTTCATTTAAAGAGATAGATAGCTCTTTATTAGATATAAATTTGCTTCAATCTAGTCATAATAGTTTTGATAGTGTAAATAAGGCTATTAGCTTAATTGAGGAGTCAAAAAAATTAAAGATACCAACTATTATGGATGAGATTAACTATGAAGGGATCTTAAGGGGTAATGGTGATTGTATGCAAAGAGTCTCTTTTTGGGTCTCTGTTCTTGAAGGTTCAAAAGGGTTTGGATATGGTGCAAATGGTATTTGGCAAGTAAATAGAGTTTCTATGCCATTTGGTAGATCACCTAGTGGTACATCTTGGGGTGATACTCCATACAGTTGTGCTATAAATTTAAAGGGTGCTAATGATATAGCGAGAGGAAAAGAGTTTTTAAGTAGATTTAAGTGGTGGCAATTTGAGCCAAAATCTATAGATATATCTCCTGAACCAAAGCCAAAATATAACCTAGTTATGGCTGGCATTGAAAACTCTTTAAGGTTGATATATATATATGAGCAACTTCCAATATGGCACAATATTAAATATAAGATTGAAAATCTTGAGCCTAACGCTGTATATAGTCTATATTTTTGGAATCCCTCTTTTGATGCAGAGGTAGTTTTAGATGACTTAATAACTGATTATAGTGGTAGTTTAATGTTACCCGAGATACCTTCTCTTGATGAGTGGGTATTAGTTATTATATTAAAAGATAAGAGTAGAGTAGATATACCTAGTCTAAAAGAGGAGTATAACAACTTTTTAGGTAATATTATAAAAAAAGTTATTAGGGTTTTAAAATGATAAAGTTTTTTATACCGTTTATAGTTAGTCTATCTATTTATGGACTATATCTACTTAGATAGTATAATTAAATTTAAAGTTAGCTCTGTAGGATTGATACAAGAGATATTAATTCTATTTATCTTAATCTCTATACTACTATTTATTAGGGTTAAAAATATTACATATTATATATCTCTTTTTTTAATCTTTTTATATTATATTATTTTTGTACTACAGCTATTAAGTGTAAATATTACAGGTGAAGTATTAAATGTTGCATCATTTGCAAATGCTAATCAAATGTTCTTACTTATAAATAGCACAATGATAATTAATCTTTTTATTTTTACTCTTCTTTTTTCGTTTATTGTGAGAGTATCAACCTATCTTAAGAGTGTACAACTATCTGAAAATATAATATTTATTTTAGTTATTTTATTCTTGTATAAAGAGCTATTGTCATATAAACACTCGTTAGATAAGCCTACTACATTTATGCCAGCATCTAATTTTTACAATACTTCTAAGTTGTATTATAATTTAAATAGAGTTTCAGTAAAAGAGATTAATGTATATGATAAAAGTATAGCTAAAAAGTTTAATATAGATTTAGATGATAAAAAGTTGAAACCATTTGAGAAAGATTACATATATAAAAAAAGTTTAAAAAGTATTAATATCTCTATTAAAAAGCCTAATATAATAGTTTTATATATAGAGAGTCTATCAGCAAGATTATTATCACCATATAATAAATCTATGAGAGATGTTACTAAAAATATAGAAGATTTTGCTAACTACTCTATGGTTGTTAAAGGTTACTACAATCATGCTACACCAACAGCACCTGGTTTATATGGTCAACACTGTTCGCTCTATCCAACTCTTACTTATGATGATTTTAATAGAGATATTAATCCTTTAAAACTATTAGATTTAAACTGTTATCCTAAATATTTTGCTAAAAATGGTTATAAGACAATATATCTATCGCATAGTAGAAATATATACTCTCATATAGGTAGAAACTTAGCTCTATATGGGTATAGAGATATATTTTTATGGAAAGATTTGGTAAAAAAATTCTTACCAAAAGAAGAGGAGCTTGTATTTGGTGAGACTGGTTTAAGCGACCATCAGATGATGAGAGCTTTAGTTAACTATTTAGAGAGTATTAAAGATAGTAAAAAGCCTTTTTTACTGGGTCTATCAACAATAGAGACTCATGTAGGTTTTGAACCAAATAGTATAGATGGTTTAAAATATAAAGATGGAAAATCTAATACATTAAATATGTTATATAACTTTGATAATGCATTTGGTAAATTTTGGAGTTATTTTAAAAACTCTAAGTTTGCTGAAAATACCATAGTTGTCTTAACAGGCGATCATGCACTATACCCAAATGTAGATTATAAAAATATATCAAGTGATAGATATATTCCAAGTGTATATGATAAATTATCGTTAATTATTTATGATCCAATGCATAAACAACCTAGTTATTTATATGTAAATTCATCATCAGTAGATTTAGCTCCTACACTTGCAGCTTTAGTTGGGTTAAATAGTAGAGAGAAGAACTCTTTTATTGGTAACTCTATATTTGATAATAAAGATAATAATAGTAGTTTTGGTATATCAGCATATCCAGATTTTAATTTTTATATGAAAAATGGTAGCCACTATATTAATAGTAAGAGTAAATATATATCTGATAAAAATATTACAGAAGAGTATAAATCTCTTAAAAAGTTAATGTATTATATATTGTATTTACAAAAAATAGATAGATTTTGATTTACTTTTTTAGTTAAGATATTGTTATAGTACACTGTAGAGTATATATTATTATACAGAGTGTACTATATATTTAGTTTAATTACCTAATCTACTGTCACTTTTATCTAGTAGAGATGCGTAGTAGGTACTGCCGTCATTAAATGTATTTACAGTTAATTTAGAGAAGCTATCTAGATAGTCCCAAAAGGCTTCTACTGCCTCTTTGTCTTCTATTTTATGCTCTTCAATAGCCTCTCTCATTGTTCCTAGCCACTCTATACGAGCTTTTTCATTTATTGAGAAATCGTCATGTAGTCTCACCATATACTCATCCATATCTTGACCCTCTTTGTCATCTTCATAAATCTTTGGTCCTCCACAAATTTGGATAAAGAACTTGCTATTTCGAATCTTTATCTTTTCGAACTCATCTTCATCTTGTGGAAAAAAGTGAGATATTTCACTCTCATATATTTTATCGTAAAATCTATACATAAGCTCTTGCATACCATCTACACCACCAACTGCTTCTAAGAATGCCTTTGGTGGATTTTTAAACTTAACACTTTCACCTTTGATTACTTTTGATATATCTAAACTCATACGTTCCCTTTATATTATTTAAGTAAGATTTTACACAACTTATATTAAGATGTAGATAAGTTTTAATTTAATGATACTTTTTTTAATCACAATAGATATGCTCTAAATCTTTATAGTACTCTACTCTTCTATCTCTAAAAAATGGCCAGATATCTCTTACCTCTTTTGTTCTGTTTAGATCTAACTCTAGTGTAATTATCTCTTCGTCTTCGCCTGCTTTTGCTAAAAACTCTCCTTGAGCTCCAACTACAAAGCTATTACCCCAAAATCTGATGCCATCTATTACACCACTGTTATCGCTTTCAAAACCACATCTGTTGCAACTAATTAGAGGAACACCATTCGCAATTGCGTGAGAGCGCTGGATTGTTATCCATGCATCTAGTTGTCTTTGTTTCTCCTCTTTGCTATCTTGGTCAAACCAGCCAATTGCTGTTGGGTAAATTAAAACTTCTGCACCCTTTAGAGCCATAACTCTAGCAGCCTCTGGAAACCATTGATCCCAGCAAATTAATACTCCAAGTCGCCCAACGCTTGTATCTATTGGCTTAAAGCCAAGATCGCCAGGGGTAAAGTAGAACTTTTCGTAAAATCCAGGGTCATCTGGAATATGCATTTTTCGATATTTTCCTGCAACTTTGCCAGAGTCAAATACTACAGCAGTATTGTGGTAGAGTCCAGCAGCTCTATACTCAAAAAGAGAGGTGACTAAAACAATATCTAACTCTTTGCTAAGTGCTGCCCAGAACTCAACATCTTTATTGAAACTCTTTGCATAGTCAAAAAACTTTGTATCTTCGCTTTGGCAAAAGTATTCGCTTTGATGTAGCTCTTGAAGGACTATAAGCTTAGATCCAGCTTTGGCTGCCTCTTTAATTTTTGCTACACTATCAGCCACCATAGCCTCTTTTGTGCCTTTGTAACTTTGTTGTATTAGTGCTATTTTCATATATTGTCCTAAATCAAACTTTTATTCTTTTAATTTTGTTATAATTGTAACAAAAAAGGGTTAATTTATGGATACATCTTTTGATATGTTTATAGAGACTGAAGTTCCAGAAAATGAGTTGATAATCTCTAGAACCGATTTTAATGGTATTATTACATATGTAAAAGAGACTTTATCTCTGGATATGAACCACAAGAGCTAATTGGTAAACCACACAATATTATCAGACACCCAGATATGCCAAAATTTGCTTTTGAAGATATGTGGCAAATAATTAAAAGTGGAAAAACTTGGGAGGGGTATGTAAAAAATTTACGCAAAGATAGAGGCTACTATTGGGTCTATGCACAAGTATCAACAGTTATGAAAGACGGTAAGCCAATAGGGTATAAATCGATAAGAGAGCCTGTAAGTAAAGAGAAAAAGATGGAGATACAAAACTTATATGATGAGTTAAGGTTAAAAGAGGAGAATCAAGTTAGAGTTGTTTTATATATAGATAGCACCAAAATCGATTAGGCTAAAGAGTTAGAAATACTCTAAAAACTCACCTGCATACTAGAGCAGTGCACGCTGCCACCTTGCTCTATTAGGGTAAGACTAGGTATTCCAATAATCTCTCTATTTTTAAAAATATTGCTAAATATATCTCTTGCCTCTTTATCTTTTGCGCTTTGGTATGTTGGGTAGATTATTGCTTTGTTAGTTATTAAAAAGTTGGCATAGCTAGCTGGTAATCTTGAGCTATCACTGCTTAGTTTAGGCTCTGTAAATGGTAGTGGAATCATATTAAAACTTTTACCATTTTCAGCTTTTAATAGCTTTAGCTCTTTTTCTAACTCTTGTAGATGTTTGTAGTGGCTATCTTGGCAATCTTCGCACTTTATATAGCAAATTGTATCTTGATTTACAAATCTAGCCAAGTTGTCTATATGCCCATCTGTATCATCACCCTCTAAGTAACTATTTTCTATCCAGTGTACTCTTTTTGTGCCAAAATATTTTGCAAAAATCTCTTCGGCCTCTTTTTGGCTTAAGCCACCACTGTTTCTATTTGGGTTTAAGATACTATCTTTTGTAGTTAGTAGATCTCCAGCTCCGTTTGTATCTATTGCGCCTCCTTCTAGTTCTATATCTAAACTTATTAACTCTCCTCTGCCCAAAAAGCCCATAGAGTATAGATTTTTAGATACTTTATTATCTAAAATGGCTTCAAACTTGCCACCCCACCCATTAAATTTAAAGTCTAAAAGTGTACTATTACAGCTTAATACTCCATAGTCTCTAATCCATGTATCGTTAAATTCACTTTTTATAAATATAATATTATTAGTTGAGCAGAAGTAGCTCTTTGCATCTTCTACATCTTTTACAAGAAGATATACAAGTTGGCTATAACCAATAGCTTGTGCCATCTTAAAAAAAGGGGCTCTGTTTTTGTCAAGATTCTCTCTCCAGTCACTATCTTCGTGTGGAAATGCCAGTAAAATAGCGTTTTGTCTCTCCCATTCTGCTTTTAGTCTCATTAATCTAGGTCACACTTTCCTCTTGGTTTTCCATCTTTATCATCTTTGATGGCATCTTTTAGTGATTTTGCAATTATATATAGTAAAACAAGTGTAATAATTGTAGGAATTATTTTTGTGTATGTTAACCAATCCATCTTTAAATCCTTTAGAGTATAATTTCTTATGGCATTTATAAAAATTGACAAAAAGAATCTTTACTATAATCTTAACCAACTATCTTTAAAAAGTGGTAATAAGCTAAAATTGGCAGCTGTTTTAAAAGACAATGCATATGGTCATGGTATAGAGTTAATGGCAAAGCTTGTTAGCGAGTATGGCTTAAAAGAGGCAGTTGTAATTGATATAGCAGAGGCTACAAAGATAACTAACTATTTTGATAATATATTGATATTAAATGGTACTCCAATAGTATCTTCTAAATTTAGCTTTGCAGTAACCTCTATTGAGGCTCTAAAGAGTGCACCAATAGGGGCAAAGATAGAGTTAAAAGTAGATACAGGAATGCATAGAAACGGCATTACTTTAGATGAAGTTAAAGAGGCAATAGAGATAATTAAGAGCCAAAGGTTAAATCTATTTGGGGTATTTACCCACTATAAGAGTGCAGATGAACTAAGTAGCGAACTTCTTTGGCAAGAGTATAATTTTAAAAAGGTTAAGCAGAGCTTTTTGGATGCAAATCTAAAAGTTAGATTTCATAGCCACAACTCTGCGGCACTTTTAAGAAGCAGTAGTTTTAACGAAGATATAGCAAGAGTTGGTATAGCGATGTATGGTTTTAATGAGTTGCCAGAAGTTTATGATAACTTAGAGCTAAAGCCAATACTCTCTCTTTGGGCAAACAGGTGCAGCACAAGAGAGTTAAAAAAAGGGCAAAGAGTAGGCTATGGAGGCGACTTTGAAGCAAGTTGTGATATAGTCGTATCTACTTACAATGTTGGGTATGGCAGTGGACTCTTTAGAGGTAGTAGATTATCTCCAATGCTAACTAGTGAAGGGTTACCGATTTTAGGAAGAGTCTCTATGGATTTTATCTCTTTAGAATCAACTAAAGATGAGGTATGCATATTTGATAATGCAAAAGAGGTTGCTAAGCACTTTAATACAATAAGTTATGAGATAACAACATCTTTAAAAGCAAATATCAAACGGTTTGTGGTTTGAGTTTAAGGGTTGGTAGTTGAGTGATATAAGTAGAGTAAACGAGATATTAAGCAGCAAAAAGAGGCTCTTAACAGATATATATTTTGAACTTCAAAGTCTGTTTGAGACAAAGTATGGTAACAATACAGTTGTCTTAATGGAGATTGGTTCATTTTTTGAAGTATATGAGGTAAACAATCAAGAGCATAAAATTGGTAAAGCTAAAGAGATTGCAGAGTTTTTAAATATTCAGCTTACTAGAAAGAATAAGTCTATAATTGAGAACTCTATCTCTAATCCACTAATGGCTGGTGTACCAAACTTTGCATTAGAGAGATACCTAAATAGATTAATACAGAGTAAAAAATATACAATTGTGCTTATTCGGCAAAAAGGTGAGCCACCTAATGTTAAGAGGTATCTATCTAATGTAATATCTCCTGGTACTAACTTCGATTACCATGTAGAGTCTAGCGAAAACTATATTATTTCTCTTTTAGTAGGAGAGAATAGGGGTGTATATTATGCAGGATATAGTGCTATAGATGTAACAACAGGCAAGTGTTTTGTAGATGAGTTTTTCTCTACTAGAGATGACAAAACGTATGCCTTAGATGAGATATTTAATCTTTTACAAACCTATACAACATCAGAGGTTGTAGTAACCTATGATGGAGATATAGATAGAGAGTTTATAGATAGTTATTTAGAGTTAAATTCGCAATATACCTGTAATGAGAACCGCTCTAGAGTAAAAATTGGCTATCAAAATGAGCTATTTGCAAAGATATTTATGATTAACTCTATATTAAGTCCTATTGAGTATTTAGATTTAGAGAGATATCCACATGCAAGTGAATCTTTGGCAATTTTGTTAGAGTTTATAATAGAGCATGATAGCGCAATAATAGAGAAGCTAAATAGACCAGAGTTTTTAGGTAACAAACACTTTGTGTATCTAGGAAATAATGCATTAGAGCAGTTAAATATAATATCTAAAAATCCAGATGAGATGACACTTCTTAAGATGATAGACTTCTCATCTACGCCAATTGGAAAGAGGGTTTTAAAAGAGAGACTACTTAACCCAATTGTAGATTCAAAAGAGTTAAACAGAAGATACTCTTTAATAGAGGCATTTTTAGATAGCTACCCAAAATTAGAGACAATACTAAAACAGATTTATGATTTAGAGAGAATCTTAAGAAGAATAAAATTAAAAAAAGCTCACCCTTTTGAGATAAACTATATACATGCCTCTCTTTACTCTCTTGAACAGCTCTACAAAGAGGTACAAGAGTATAATTTAGAGCTAAATAGCTTCTCTTTACAAGAGGTTTATAAGCTTAGATTAGAGCTTGAGTCTATGTTTGATCTGCAAAAGAGTGCCAAGTTTACAAAAGAGCAGTTAGATGAGAATATCTTTAATTCAGGAGCAAACTTAACAATAGATGGTGTTGTATTAAAGATGACAAATTTATACTCAAAGCTTCTATTGATAAAAGAGTATATAGGCTCTTTATTCAAAACAGGAGATGGCGGGGTTGGAATAGGGCACTTAGATAGCGAAGGCTTTTTTATACACTTAACCAAAAATAGATATTCACTTATAGAAAAGAGGTTAGAAGATAGCTTTATTACTGTAGATGGCAAGCACTATTTCTTTAGAGATTTTAACTATAAATATTTAAAAAATAGTGTAAAGATTAGCTCTAAATTGATAGATAATATATCGCAAGAGTATAGTGCACTGCAGTTTAAGTTGATATCTTTGGTAAAAGAGCAGTTTAACCAGACACTAGAGCATTTAGAGCTAAACTATAGCGCTCTTTTAGAGAGGGTAATAGCCTTTATTGGAGAGATAGATTTTGCAATAAGTGGTGCAAAGTGTACTAAAGAGTATAACTATACAAAGCCAGAGATAGTAGATGATGAAATTTTAGAGTTTATTGCACTTAGACACCCAATAATAGAATCTAGAGAAGAGAATGGAATATATATTCCAAATGATATTTTCTTAGGGGACAAAGAGGCTGCTAGCGGCCTTAACCATATAACCTTAGAGGCTAACGAAGAGTCAAAAGAGTTAAAGGGTGTGCTTCTTTATGGAATTAACTCTAGTGGTAAAAGCTCTTTAATGAAGAGTGCAGGAATTGCAGTTGTAATGGCGCAAGCTGGACTATTTGTATCTGCAACTTCTATGAGATTTAAATTAATAGATAAACTCTTTACTAGAATTGTATCGAAAGATAACCTCTATAAGGGGCTCTCTACATTTGCCATAGAGATGTTGGAGCTGAAAAATATATTCAACAGAGCTGCTAAAGAGTCTCTGATTTTAGGAGACGAAATAAGCCATGGCACAGAGACCTATTCGGCACTCTCTATTGTTAGTGCATCAATTAAAAGAGTTAGTGATATAGGAAGCTACTTTATATTCGCAACTCATCTTCATCAGCTAGCAGATATTAAGTATATTAAAGAGATCGAGGGGTTAATACTTTTGCATCTAGGTGTTACATATGATGAGCAAAATGATAAGCTAATATACAACAGAAAGCTAGAAACTGGTAGTGGAAGTACACTATATGGACTAGAGTTTGCTAAAGCACTACATCTTGATAAAGAGTTTTTAGATATGGCTTATAAGATTAGAAAAGAGTTAACAAATAGCTTTAGTGAAGTAGAGATGTTAAGTAGAAAGAGAAGATCAAGATATAATAAACGGGTCTTTTTAACAAAGTGTGCAATCTGTAACGAGGCAGTAGAAGAGGTACACCACATTACCCCACAAGCTCAAGCAAAAGGTGAGTTTATAGAGCACTTTAAGAAAAATCATAAGTATAACCTTATACCACTCTGTAAAAAGCATCATGATATGGTACATAACGGGAAGTTAATGATTAATGGGTTTATAATGACAGATGAGGGGTTAAAACTTCACTTTAGTGAGATTTAATATATAAGCTTTTATAATTTTTACTGTTTATATAAGGTATTTTTATCTCTGTTGCCCCTTTAAATCTTGACTCTTTTATCACTAAATCTGCTCTGTGCTGACAATTTACACAAGAGTTTTTAAATACCAACTTTATATTGCCACCAAGCATTAAATTACTTGTTTTTATATATTTTGGCTCTTTTGTTATATGCTCTCTTATAGCGCTATATTTAAGTAAATCGTGTGAGTATTTACCTCTTATTTTATATACTATATCTGGGTACGATACTCTTGTAACAAATATTAGTAAAATTAGAGTCAAAACTACTAGAGTTGCTGTAGCAAATATATTTTTGTAGCTATCTTCACTTTTTTTTGGTAATATTGCTATTAAAATGGTTGGTAGAGTAAATAGGTAGGGAAGTAACCAGCGCTCTTTAAATTCATCAAATACTCCTATAGAGATTAGAGTTATAGTTATTGTGTATATGACAGCTACAGATTTTATTAGAAGCTTTATCTCTCTACTAATAGGTATATATTTTGGTTTTAACTTTAGCAACACTACAACATATATTAAAAGAAGAGGTAGTAAAAAGGCAAATGTTGCTTTAAAAAGAGAGATAAATCCGTGTATTTGCCCTAGATCTTTATTTATTTTAGCAGATATTTCATTGGATATATGGCTAAAGTTTAATAGTAGTGGGATTATATGAACTAAGCTTACTGCTAGTGCACTTAAAGAGATTATTAGAATATATTTAGATAGTAAAATTTTACGATAGTTTTTATCTAGTAAGGTGGGGATAAACAGAGATAAAACCAGCAACAAATAGCTATATTTACTTAGAAACCCAAGTGCTATAATTGTACCTAAAGCAAATGCTTTTAGAGTATTAGGAGACTTTAAAAATTTAAGAAGCAGTAGAAATGTAAGTGCACTAATTAGTAGTAAAAGAGCAGAGTGTGTTAGCTTTAGCTCTAGCCCCCATACAACTTGTGGTAGTAAAAGCAGAGCAGAGGTAGCAATTAAAGAGTTTAGTTTAGATAAATTTAACTCTCTTGCTAAAAGATAGCTTATTATAAATATAGAGTATAATATAAGATGCTTAAGCAAAGATGCAGCAAATATATTTAAGCCAAATAGCTTAAAAAAGATATACTGTAACCAGTTATAAAGTGGTGGTTGGGCGTTATCATAAATTAGTGATATATTTTGGTAGAGTAAAAACTGCTCTGCATCGTCATACTCTACACCTCCAGCAGATACTTTAATAGCAATATGCACAGTGTAGTATATAAACAAAACTAGAAAGAAATTTTTGTAAAAAAGCCCACCAATCTTAGACAAAGCTACCCTTTAAGTCTATTAAGTATAGCCTTTGTTCCATCTATTAAGATCATTGCAAGCCCACCAAGGCTAAGAGCTGCAATAAGCTCAGCAGCCATTGTTGGAATATGTGTAGTGTGTGCTATTTGGTGAATAATCTCTATTTTATGCATTAATATTCCACCAGCAACTAAAAGCATTGCAATAACACCAATTATGCCTAATATCTTTATAATTAGAGGAAGCATAGATGCCATTTTTAAGCCAAATTTTTGTTTAAATGAGCCATTGTTTGCATTTGCTGCTAGGGCATAACCGATATCATCTAATCTAACAAGCATTGCTACTAGCCCATATACACCAATAGTTGCAGCAACTGCAATTAGAGATACAACCATAGCCTTTTGAAGTAGAGGTAGCTCATTTACAGTAGATAGTGCAATTAGTACAATTTCGATAGATAGAATAAAATCGGTAACAATTGCAGATCTTATCTTCTGTTTTTCGCTAAGTTCTTTTGTTTCAGAGTTATGCTCACTATGAGGGAACAACCAACCCCACACACCATGTGCCCCTTCGTAGGATAGATATAGAGCTCCAATTAATAAAATAGGAGTAATAGCCCAAGGAAAATAGAAGCTTAAAAGTAACATTAATGGAACTAAAATTATCTTATTAATAAAAGAGCCTTTAGTAATTGCCCAAATTACAGGTAGCTCACGAGAAGCCTTAAACTCAGAAGCCTTTGCAGCAGAGACTGCTAAATCATCGCCTAGCACCCCAGCTGTCTGCTTTGCTGCTATTTTAGAAGATGCTGCAACATCATCCATAAGTAGAGCAATATCATCTAAAAGTGCAAAAAAACCACTAGCCATATCTTTCCTTCGAATAAATTATTGTATAATGATACCAAAAAAAGGTTATGATAGTTATGGATTTTAGCTCATTAGAGAATTGGGGATATATTGCAATTGCATTTTTTAGTTTTGGCGGTTCATTTTTAATTATAGCAACTGCTGGAGTATTTGCATATTTGGGGCATATAGACCTATTTACAGCACTTGCTATAGGTGCAGTTTTTAATTTTTTGGGAGATAACTTTTTATTCTATCTTGGCAGATATCAGAAAAAAGATATTCAAAAATATTTAACAAAACATAAAAGAAAATTAGCAATCACAACTCTGCTTATGCGTAAATATGGGGCACTAGCTATATTTATACAAAAATTTATTTATGGTGTAAAGACACTAATACCAGTAGTTATGGGGCTTGGAAAGTATGATTTTAAAAGATTTATCTTTATAAATATCTTTGCATCCATAGTTTTTGTTGCAACTATAGGATTGAGTGCCTACTACTCTAGTGATGCAATTATTGCAATATTTAATTACCTAAAAACAAAACCATATCTTGCTCCTTTGGCTTTAGTAGTAATTGGTGGTATAATATGGCAATATTTAAAGTTTGTAGAGAAGAGAAAGTAGATGAAAAATATATTAAAACTGCTACTAGCAGCACCATTTTTAGGAAATTGTACAAATAGTATTGAAATTAGTGGAGTAGTAAAAGTAAAAGGCTCTACACCTCATACATATTTAGTTATAGAAGATACTAAAACAAACAAAAACTATCAGATAAAAAATACTCAAAAACACTACTTAGAGCAAAAGCAAAACCAAGAAGTAAAAGTAAAAGCGAAAGTAGTAAAAAAAAGCTCAAGGAGCTGGTTTTCCAGCAGTTATAGAGGTTCAGTAGATGAGTAGAATATAAAATACAATATAGTTAATTTTTATTATTCTTTAGTACGATTAATAGTATAGATACAAAAAATGCATATGTTAAAAAAACTATTGACCACCAACCACTCCAGCTAAGGCTAGTTACAATCATAAAAGAGACTATTAAAGATATAATTGAAGGAAGTTGATTAGAGTTTTTAAAATTATTAAGTAATTTTTTTAAAGCTATATATAATACTATAGATAAAATAGATATTCCGATAAAACCAAAATTAAGCCACAACCATAATGGAATACTATGAGAATAATATGATACTTGTAAAATATGTCTTAAGTTTTGGTTAAAGTCTATATTCATATTAAGTAAATTCATAGATGAATGGAATCTATATCCAAACCAAAATTTTTTATCTATTAAATTTAATGCTATTTCATAGATAATACCTCTGCCATGTGAATGATAATAAAAATAGTCGAAAGATACTAGAAGCTTATAAATTAGAGTAGAACTAACTAGATATAAGCTAACTAAAATAGGAGTATATTTAATAATAATAGCTTTATTTATAAAACTTAATATAATAAATACTAAAGAAGATAAAATATATGCTATCATAGCACTTTGTGAGTATCCTGTAAATATAGATATAGGAGCCACTTGCAAATTCAAACCAAACAAACAACTAAATTTTTCTCATAACAATTTTAGGATTAAAAAAAATCTCTCCAAATCAATATTACTGATATTTTATCTTAATTTATCTAAAATCTTAAAAAATCCCTATTTTTATTGCACTCTTTATGGTTTGATTTCTAAAATTATCCTCTTTGTTCCACTTGCTTTAACTATTTTTAAGTAACTAGTTTCAAACTCTGATGAATACAGATAGATAAGATTCCAAATGCTAATACAGAAGCTACTTTAATAGCTCCTTGATAATAGATAGTATTGCATCCGAAATCATCTTTTAGATATTTATTTACTCACTCAACCATACTTCTTTGATTGTAATGTTCTTCATCTAAATTTTGATGTTGATTAATAAGCTTAAAACTCTCTTTTTCATGTTTTATAAGTTCAATCTTCTCTTTAAGTGCCTGAGAGTTTTTAGGATTTATATCTACAATTGGTCTATGTCCTAATTGCTTTGAGAACTCTCTAATAATATCTGCATCATATCCAGCATCTTGCAGGTCATACAAGTAATTTACTCTCTTGCTTGTCTCTTGCATAAGAGGAAGGGCAACTGAGCTATCATGGACATTTGCACCTGAATAAATGGCTGTTATTGGAATCTGCATCTACTGCACTGATATGAAGTTTACCACCTATCCATACTTCACGATTACCTTTAGAATTTTGTTTTACACCCACACCACAATCTGTAGAAACCAAAGATAGCTTCTCTTCTACACTTTTCATCTCTTTTTGCTTTTGTAGTATGGTTGGTTTAATAGGCTCTCTTACTTCACCTTTTTTAGGTCGTCCTCTCTTCTTTGGTTTAGGCTTGACTTTTTCAACCTTTATAGCTTTTTCTCTCAGTGGTATTTTTGTTGCATCGGTAGCATTATAGAAGAGTCTTTTTTTACTAAGATACTCTACAACAAACTTCTCATGAGCTTTTTCTCAAAGAGAGTGCAAGCACAGGAGCAATTTTCAATTCGCTAAATTCTTTAAAGGCTCTACTAAAAGTTGATTCACTTGGAATATCATTTTTATATCTCCATCCACACAGTATGCGAAGTGTTCTATCAACATGGAGTCTATTTATCAAATCTCTTGTTGTTTGGAAGTTATAAACACCCTTTGCTATAAATGCTCTTGCTATCTGCTCTCTATCTTTAGGAGGATTTGTAACTGATGTTGTATTAACAAACTTTTCAATATAGGCAAAATCAAGTATCTTTATAAGTTTAGACTCTTTTGAACTAAACTCCTCTATTCTTAAACTCTCTTTGAGCTCTGGAAAAAGTGAGTGTTCTAAGTTAAGTACTTTTATCCACGTTTTAGATAAACTTGAAGATATTTTTGGTATAATATTTTTCATAAAAAGCCTTTGTGTATATTTTATATAGTTATTGTTT
>CAMZLH010000022.1 GCA_947311565.1 uncultured Nitratifractor sp. | reverse complement strand
CTCCTCATAATAACCATAACCATAACCATAACCATAACCATAACCATGACCAGCCTTTACTCCATTTAGTACAATACCCATACTCTTAACATCATCTTCTCTATAGATATTATTTACAGAATTTATAAACTCTTTTTTCGAATATTCTGCTCTCATTACATAAAGTACAACATCTGAATTTGTTAATAAAACTCTTGCATCAGTAACTAAACCAACAGGTGGCGTATCTAAAATGATATAGTCATAATCTCTTCTTAACTTCTCTATTAACTCAACTGCTCTATCTGAACTAATTAACTCACTAGGATTAGGTGGTACTGTACCAGCTGTAATTATATCTAAATTTTTTATTTTAGTATTCACTATAACCTCACTAAGTTCAGTATGTCCCGATAGATACATACTTAATCCTTTTGTATTTGGTAGATCAAATGCTGTATGAAGTGTAGGCTTTCTTAAATCAAAGTTTATAATAATAACTCTCTTACCAAGCATCTGTATAACAGCCCCTAAGTTAGCAGCTACAGATGTTTTTCCCTCTGCAGCTACTGTAGAGGTAATTGTTACAACTTTAGAGCCATCTCCTTTTGCCATAAATTGCAAATTAGTCCTTAAAGATCTAAAACTCTCTGATACAGAAGATTTTGGCTTTTTAAGTACCAAAAGCTCTCTTTTCTCTTTATCTGTAACCTTATATTTAGGAATTGCCGCAATTACAGGAACAGCAGTATCTTTTTCGATATCACCAATAGTTGTAATAGTATTATCTAAAAAGGCTCTAATAAATGCCACAAAAAGGCCTAAAATTAGCCCCATAATCAAACCAACTACAATTATAAGTTTTCTATTTGGCTTTATTGGTCTAGTAGGCATTAAAGCTCTATCTACTATTCTATTTTGGCTAACTGTTGCTGCTTTTTTTATCTCTGTCTCTGTTCTTTTTTGTAGTAGGTATGTATAGAACTTCTCATTAAATATAAATTTTCTCTCTAAACCTAAGTAGTTTTGTTGCAATTTAGGTAACTTTTTTAACTTAGCTTGATACTTATCCATTTGGGTATTAATAAGTCTCTTCTTCTGCTGTAATCCTTTAAGCGTATTTACAATAGATTGTTTAATAATTCTTTTTAAATTTACAACTCTTGTAGAGATTTTTTTAACCTCTGGGTGTGCCATTGTATACTCACCAAGTAGTGCTCGTCTCTCTAACATCGCTTGTTGCAAATTTTTAATAAGCTCTGATATACCATTAGCGCCATCAATATCTAATCCTACAATTGTTAATGTATCTAGCCCGGCACCTCTATTGATTTTCTTTAATAAGTTCTTTAAAATAGATATCTGCATATCCATAATTCCTATTTTACTCTCGTACTCAGATAGTGTTTTAGATAGCTGTTCTGCTGTCATAGATACATCAACAGTTTTTGCTTTTGTCTTAAACTCTTCAATCTTCTGCTCAGATTTTTTTAAACTACTCTCTATAATAGATAGCTGATTATTTACAAATATTAATGTCTGAGTCGCCTCTTTGGTTTTAAGCTCTACATTTTGCTTCATATATACTTGTGCAAGAGCATTTACAAACTGTTTAGCTCTTAGTGGCACGCTATCATTATATTTAAGCTCTAAAATATTTGCTTTTTTACCAAGTTGCGATACGCTTATATTCTCTTTTATTATCTTCTCTGCATGATAACTTGGCTCATAAACTATAAACTGATACTCTGATCCAATAGTTGGTGTTCCCGTTTTTGTTATTGTAAACTCGAAATTTCTATGCTTAACTACTTTATTAAATGCTTTACTACCTTTGTACTCAAACTCAATACCATTTTTACTTTTACCATTTACCTCTAACTTGTAAAATCTTTCATTAATTGGTGTAATCTTAAATAGATAACCCATACCTTTTTTCATATCTATGCCTATTGGAGAATCCAAGTATAGCTCTACCCTCTTTTTAAATCTATTAATCTCCCAAATATGAGTAACCAAATCTATCTGATTAATAGCCTCTAAAACTAAAAATCTAGACTTCAATATCGCCATCTCTGTATCAATATCGCTAGATACCATACCACCCATTAGTGCATCTTGTAAAATATCGTTACTATTTATTTTACTATTTGCATTAGTGCTAACTTGTATAGTAGATTTAGCTTCATATACATCACTCTTATAGTAAGCAAAAATTGTTGATAATATAGTTACTAAAATTGTAATTAGAATAATAGAGTATTTATATTTAGAAACTGTATAGAACAAATTTTTTAAATCTATCTCATCCTCTTCAATAGTATTACTATTCTCTTGCATTAATTACCCCATAGCTTTAAATTTATCACTAATTATATCATATATAGTCTGTTTTTGTAAAATATATTTCATTACAGCTTATTTTTTTCATAAATCATAGTTGTAGATTAGATATTACCGCACTAACTAAATTAATTTAATTTTTAATATAGAGAGTTTGTTCATAATTAAGACAAATTTTCAAAGAACTCACCTAAGCAAATTCTAAAAAATCTAACACAGAGTATGCTAAAAGCACTGCACCCGTAGATAAGCTGTTTTGTTAGTATAATAATACTATCTATCTAACCTGTAATTTAACCTGTAATTTAAAACTATTACTCTACAATATGTCCAACAAATTTAGACATATTATCTAAAATAGCTCCACCTTTTCTAAAACCAACACCACAAGCTTCATAGGCAAAAAATACTCCTGCTTGATAACTAACACTACTACTATCCCTTGGTAGCTCTACAAACTCTTGATATACCATCTTATGGCTATCGTACTCTCCATCTTTTCCATCTATAACTTCTCCATTCTCATCTAAAATCTTAACGCTCTCACCCTCTCTACCATATATTGGCTTAGCAACCTGCTTCTTATTTAATGGTTCAAAAGAGCACTCTAGTAGTAGTGGATGGTTAGGATAAAGATCCCATAATATCTTAAGTATAGCTTTACTTTGAAATAATAGTGTATATGCTGGGTTAAAAATAATAGCCTCTTTATTCTCTACAATATTTGTTAAAACCATTGCCAAATCGGACTCTTCAATTGCTATATCTTCCCATGGAATTAGCTTAAACCATAGCTCAAACTTCTCTTCGTTAAAGTATATACCATTCTCATCAAACTCTATCTCATCTATAAAACCAAACTCTGTATCGAAACCAGCTTCATCTGCTATGTGCTGTAGCAATCTTACTGTATTCTCCTCTTCATCATTACCCTTAATAGAACTAAATAGAAATCTCCAGCCCTCATACAGGTCATCAAACTCATCAACACTCTCTTTTAAGGTTACAAGTCGTTTAAAATTACTTACTAGTGCTTCATATATAAAATTAAACTGACTCTCTTCATCCATTCCATTCTGTTTTAAGATCGCCCACTGAATAATAGCACTCTCAAAGAGAGCAGTAGGTGTATCGGCATTAAACTCTATAAGCTTTATTGCCTCTCCATCTACTCCACCAGCTAAATCAAAACGCCCATATAGATGCCAGTGAATATCACTATCCCAACTCTTCTTGACTATATCTACTAGATTAAATGGAATACCCACTTCGTGAAATAGATTATTATCTACAATATAATCTCCCGCTGCTACAAACATATCGTAAAGTTCATTTACAGATTCGTAGTAAGCTTCTGCCTCTGACTCGCTTAAAACTACTAGCTCATTAGCTACATAGCTACTCTCGTCACTATCTGTATGCCATAAAAATCCTAAACTCTCTAAATACTCTTTACTAAGTGGTTCAACACTTTTTAAATTAATCATTATTAACCACCAAAGCCACCAGTACTCTTTCTTGAAGAGCTTTTACTAGAACCAAAAAAACCACTCTTTTTAGAAGATGAACTCTTAGCTCTTTGTTTATTAAAGCTATTTTTACTTCTACTATATGTAGATGGAGATTTATAACCAGCTTTTCTATTGTTTTGATAGTTCTGATTACCAAATAGCTTACTACCAATCCAAGAGCCTATAATTGCGCCTGCTGCACTTGCTAAAATAGCTTCTCCTAGACCCATTCCACCACTCATCTGAGCTTCGCCATCTTTTTTAGTAAGATTCGATGTACCATCATCAATCTTAGCTGCCTCTTTTTTAACTAAAGCATCCATCTCCTCTTGTGTAAGCACTTTCTCTGTACCATCAAGTTTTTTAAGAATAATTCTTGTCTCTTCTGCTGGAAACTCATCTTTAACTTTATACTTATTTGGCGCTGTCTCTTCTATAACTACAAATGCACCTTTCGCTTTTTGTTGCTCTTGTCCTTGAGTACTAGAGCCACCCCCACAACTAGTTAAACCAGTAACTAAAAAAGCACCAACACCAGATGCAACAGCAACTTTAGAAAATTTTCTTAATATACTCATACGCTCTCCTGACTTTTTAGAAGTAATTATATCATATCAATCTGCATAAACATCTGTAATATCAAAATCATACTCAGGCTCTATAGCTTTAACTTTATCTATAGTTTTCTGATCGACTTTATGTTGGCTTAGGTTATAATCTTCTCCCATATAGAACTTCTGCTCTTTTTCAAATTTTTTCTCATTCTCTATTGCCTTTTGAATATTACTTTTTTCATAATTTGAACTATTTTTATCACTACTATTTAGATCTTTAGAGCTATTTTTGTCAATGCCTTTTTCAAAACCAATACTTACAATTAAAAAAGAACTACAATCAACTCTTTTAACATTACTATTCCTTATATATAAATTAATATTTATTTATTATACAAAAATTATGTAAACTTTTAACTATATTAAAGATTAAAGTAGTCCCAAAATTTACTAATATAACTATCTACATATATGGAGGTAGAAAGTCATTAACTGGTACCTCTTGATCTTTATTAGTTTTTCTAGCTCTTATACTACTGCTATTAATACTTTCACACCACCCATTATTAGGTAACATTGTTGGTTCACTTAAGCTATTTAAAAAAGCGCCCCAAACAGATGATTTATCAGGGTAGATACTATCTAATACAAATTTTGCTCTAGGTTTTATACTCGCTTTTGCAATATAGTCTCTAGCACCCCAGCCAACTACATAGTCGTTACAAGTATGCTTAGCACCCTCTGGCACAGATACAAAAGCAATATCCATATCTATATTATAGTGATACTTCATCATTGCTGTCTCAAAAAGCATTGCAAAATCTTCGTATTGGTTTGTAAAGCTATACATATTAGTAGCACTATCTGTCTCAAAAAAAGCTCCAACCTCACTTGGCTCAATTGTATCATCTTCGGCTGTCGACTTTACACCCTTATATAATACCGAAGCTAAATGTTTAAGAGTCTCATCTGTAAGAGGTATAGAGTTATATAGTTTAGAAGATATTGTATACTCCATCCTATTACCTATTGCTATATACAACGGTGCATCTCTATTTGCACCATCTATAACATCAACATTAGCAAAATCATTTGCATGTGATAACTCATGATACAATAGACGCTCAAGATTTAATTTAATATCCTCTCTACTTCTAGTAGTAGGATTATTAACATCCCAACTGCCCATAACATTTGCGCTATTTTTTACATATCTCCAAGCAGGAATAAACTTTAAATCATCTCCATAATCTTTTCTAAAATCATCCCTCTTTTCAATATCATTTGCTTCACTAGGAGTAAGCCATAAATATCTAGGATCAAGATATATAGCACCACTATTGGTAGTATAAAATGCAGGATTAACACTATCATCAATAACAATTGCAGTAGTTGCTCCAAATAACTTTTTAATATCTGGCTGCATAATATCTAACATCTCTAATAATCTATCACCCATCCATTTGTGTGAAACCACTAGCCTATCTTTTATGCTACTAGCTGTAATAGTCTCATAACTCTCTCTAATTAGTGGCAGATCATTTAAAGAACACGATTTTTCAGAACTATCAATAATACAGGTTTGTAGTTTTTTTACATATGGACTACTGCTATTATAGACAGAACTATTTTGTAAGTTTATACCCATATTAGAGCTACTATTACTATTTAATTTAGTTGTAGATCCACACGATGTAAAGAGAATAAAAGTAGTTAAAGTAAAAATTTTATATACATTCATAATTGCTCCTTTTTTCTAGAGAGCTTCTAAAAATTAATACTCCATAATTGTTTATATAAATTATCTATTTAGTGCAGTAATAATTAAAATTATAAAGCTATCTATCACGATTATATCATATTAAAATAAAATAAATACTCTTATTATAAATAATAAACTTTTAACTAAACCAGATTATGAAGTCAGAGTATAACTTTAACCCATAAACTAATCGATACTAATTTGCAAATAGATAGAGGCTAATGCTTTGCAGAAGAGCTATAACTCCTCTTTTGCCTTTTGTAAGGCATTAATAACATCATCAATATTCGACTTAGGAATATGAGCCTTCCAATTTGGAGTATCTGCATCTTTATTTAAAAAGATCCCAACACTAACGACACTCTCTGTATCTTCACCATAAGGTTGGCTAATAATAGCAACCTCTATTTTACCTTTATCTGTTCCACTTAACTTAAACGAGTCAATTTTTTTATCTAAAATACCACTAAAATTCATTTGAATTTTCCCCCATATATTATCTATTTTTTTAATTTAAACTAAAATTTATAAGAAATCGCACCAATAAATATATCTATACCATTATTAGGCTTTTTAAGCCCAGCATTCGAGTAGTGTAGATACTTAAAGTTAAAATCAATATTTTTATATCTAACACCAGCACCTATTCTATCTTCAAAATGGAGATGACTACCTATATCTCTATGTCTAATTTTAGTTTTACTCCAATAAGAACCACCAATTCCCCCTTCTACATACGGTCTGAAATCACCAGCTTTAAAGTAGTATGCAAAAACAGGAGATAAAGCCACTCCATAATTCTTATCACTATTCCACTTCCAATAGTTTAGTGATAGTTCATAATATCCACTAAGATAACCAATAGAACTCTCACCCCACCTAGAATTAAAATCTTTTTGAAGACCTAACCTATATATCTTAATATTATCTTTACTCTCACCAATATTTAAAGTAATACCATCTATATAGTTACTTAAGCCTTCAGAGATACCAAAAGTTGCAACAAAAGCAGAAGCTAATAATACTTTTTTCATAAACTCTCCTTGTTTTACGCTACAATTATAACAATATTTTTTTAAAGGATAGGTATGAGAGCGGAGTATTTAGACTATTTATCAAAAATAGATGATAATGTAGTAGCCAAAATCGTTAAAGATGAGATCAAAAAATCTTATAAAAAAGAGCTCAAAAAAAACTACTACAAAGAGCTAGAACTAGCACAAATAGAGCTTTTACGGCTACAAGATTGGGTTTATAAAAATGGAAAAAGAGTTGTAATAATTTTCGAAGGACGAGACGCTGCAGGAAAGGGTGGCACAATAAAAAGATTTATTGAGCATTTAAATCCAAGAAAGTTTCGAATAGTAGCACTCCCTAAACCCACAAAAGAAGAGCAAGGTCAATTTTTTTACCAAAGATACTTTAAGCACCTTCCAAGCCCAGGAGAGATTACATTTTTTGACCGAAGTTGGTACAATAGAGCAATTGTAGAGCCACTATTTGGCTTCTGTACAAAAAAACAATATAACGATTTTTTGCATATAACACCACAAGTAGAGCAAGCTCTAATAGATGATGGAATTATCTTAATAAAATTTTGGTTAGATATAGATAAAGAGACCCAAAAAAAAAGATTTAACGAAAGAGAGCGTAACCCACTAAAAAATTGGAAGCTAAGCCCCATAGATCTAAAGGCACAAGAGCTATGGAATGAAACTACTAAATATCAAGAGAGAATGTTTAAAGAGACATCTACTACTATTTCACCATGGATATTAATAGATAGTAATAATCAAAAATTAGCAAGATTAGAAGCAATTAAATATATTTTATCTACAATAGATTACGATAACAAAGGTCAAACTTTAAAAAATATAGATTACGATAAAAAGTTAGTAAAAGTGATATATTAACTCACTAACTAAAAATATCAATTTTTGATGCAGTTATTTTGTTCATAGTAAAGGCAGATATTTAAAACCCTATCCATAGCTAAGTCCAAAAAAATATAACGCAGAGTATAAACAAAAGCACTACACCACTAGCGAAGATCGATAGAAGGTAGTAACTGCTTATCTATAGCCCTTTTCTATCTACCACTACCTTAATTGTTAGCCAAACAGTTTTTAACTCTAAAAGAGTAGACCAATTTTTAATATAATAAATATCATACATAAGTTTCTCTTTTGTATCTTCTATATCTCCTCCATACTTATATTTTACTTGCGCCCAACCAGTAATACCTGGTTTTACAATACTTCTCATATTGTAAAATGGTATCTCTTTTTTATAAAACTCCACTAGCTTACTCGACTCTGCTCTAGGACCAATTAAATGCATATCACCTTTTAATACATTTAATAACTGAGGCAACTCATCTACTCTTGTTCTACGCATAAAATCTCCCCACGGAAATATTCTTGGATCTCCCTCTTGCATATAGTCACTAGAGTAGCCAACATCTCT
>CAMZLH010000021.1 GCA_947311565.1 uncultured Nitratifractor sp. | reverse complement strand
GCAGCAACCATTTTGTTCTTACGACCAAGGTTCACGTGACAGTTAGTCAAAGCATCTACATAAGAGAAACCATTATGTTCTAGTGCTTGTTTGAAGATTTTTTCAAGTTTTTTAGGTTTAGTTACAGACTCACGAGCTACAAAAGTTGCCCCTGCTGCTTCCATCAATTTACATGCATCAAAAGTAGGGTCAATATTACCAATCTTTTGTGTCACTGTCCACATACCTTGTGGTGTAGTTGGACTTGTTTGAGAGTTTGTTAAACCATAAATAAAGTTTTGAATAACAATCATCGTCATATCTATGTTTCTTCTTGCACCATGTACAGAGTGGTTTGTACCGATAGCAAATGCATCACCGTCACCAGTTACACAAACAACTTTTTTTGTAGGGTTAGCAAGTTTAACACCTGTTGCAAATGCAATCGTTCTACCATGAGTTGTATGCACTGTATTAGCATCGACATAAGAACTAAATCTACCACTACATCCAATACCTGCAACAATACAAAGGTCATCTTTTTTTATACCTAACTTATCTATAGCTCTAATAAAAGCTTTTAAGATAACACCATCTCCACATCCCCAACACCATAGTGTTGGCATCTTGTTTACTCTTAAGTATTTATCATAATTAAATGCCATATTATAGCTCCTTTACTTTCTCGATAATATCCGCAGGTGAGAATGGACGACCATTAGTTTTTGTTAACTTATTAATGTCTAATCTCTCCATACATCTTTGAATCTCTTCTAAATATTGTCCTTGGTTTAGCTCTACAGAAAGAACTTTATCAAACTTCTTACCAAGTTCATTTAATCTAGCTTCTGGGCTTGGCCATAGAGTAATTGGTCTAAACATACCAACCTTAACACCCTCTGCTCTTAATGTATCAACAGCCTCTTTAATAGCCAAAGATGCAGAACCATAACCAATAAGTAAAATCTCCGCATCATCAAGCATATACTCTTCGTTAAGTTCAATCTCTTCTTTATGTGCATCAACTTTATTAAATAGTCTATCAATAAGTTTTCTACAAGTCTCAATCTCTTCAGTTGGGAAACCTTCTGCATCATGGTGAAGACCTGTATAGTGATATCTATACCCTGTAAACATTGGGTTTAGTACCGCTGGTTCATCTTGTGCAACACCATATGGTTTATAATCTTCTGGAGCACCATCAAATGTTTTTCTTGGCTTAATACCGGCCTTTACAGCTTCTGCTGTTGGTATCATAGCTTTAGCATGCATATGACCAATAGTCTCATCTAAAAGTACAATTACAGGTTGCATAAATCTATCTGCTAAATTAAATGCTCTAACAGTCTCTGTATAACACTCTGCTAAGTTACCAGCACATAGAGTAATAGATTTATAATCTCCGTGAGATGGGTTCTTAGATTGGTTAATATCACCTTGTGCAACTCTTGTTGGTAAACCAGTTGAAGGACCACCCCTCATAACATTTACAACAACAAGCGGAGTCTCTGCCATTTGTCCTAAACCTAAGTTTTCTGCCTTCAACGACATACCAGGACCACTTGTAGCAGTTAAACTTCTAACACCACTCATAGATGCACCAATAGCTGCTGCAACACCTGCAATCTCATCTTCCATCTGAATAGCTGCACCACCAACCTTTGGTAAAAGGTCAGAAATTGTATGCATAACCTCACTAGATGGAGTTAGTGGATAACCACCAAAAAACATACAACCAGCATCAACTGCTGCTCTTGCAGACAAATCGTTACCACTTGATATTACTTCTCTTAATTCACTCATTAACTCTCCTTATGCTTTAAGCATCATATAGTTATTTGCAACAATCTCTTGTTGTCTTGCTTTTGACTGATCTGTAAGCTTAGCAAATTTAAACTGCTTCTTATCTGCAACATATATTGCGAAATCTGGGCAAGCTAACTCACACTCATTACACCCAATACAACTATCTGGGCTAGAAACTGTAATCATTGCACCCAATACTGAATTTGGCTCATATCTCATTGTTAAAACACCAGCTGGGCAAACTGCAACACATAAATCACAAGCTTTACATCTACTTTCATCTGTCCATACCGGAGTATTCTCAGGAGCTTCCATTACTGACATATAATCCCCTTATAAAAAATTTAGTTTAGTGAAACTATCACTAGTAGTAAGAATATCAAACTTTAAATAATGTTATTATGAATATTTATATTTTGTATATCTTTGCTTAAGTTATGTTACATAAAGAAGCAATTAATATCTCTTAATAGATATTAAATAGTTTTTTATAAGTTTAGTAAAGATATTAGTAATATAAAAGATATAAAATAGTTTAAAATATTGGCATCAAATAACCGAAATATGGTATTTAAATGAAAATAAGTAATATTTTAATGTGTTACAAATAGTAAAAAAATGGGGCAAGTACCCCATCTAAAACTTCTTATTATATCTGCAAATTTCATTGCTGATATAATTTTAAGTAAAATCTATTTACTTAAAACCTCTTTAACTGCTTTTCCAATCTCTGCTGGAGAGACTACAACTTTAACACCTGCAGCTTCAAGTGCATCCATCTTCTCTTTTGCAGTTCCTGCAGTTCCACTAATAATAGCACCTGCATGACCCATTCTTTTACCAGGAGGAGCACTCTGACCAGCAATAAATGCAACAACAGGCTTAGTAACATTCTCTTTAATAAATGCCGCAGCTTGAATCTCTAAATCTCCACCAATTTCACCAATCATTACAATTGCTTCTGTCTCTGGGTCGTTTTGAAACTCTGTTAAAAGTTGCTTATAGCTAAGCCCAATAATTGGGTCTCCACCAATACCAACTGCTGTTGTAATTCCATAACCTTCATTAACAACTTGGTTAGCACCCTCATAAGTTAATGTTCCAGACTTAGAGATAAGCCCAACATTCCCTTTCTTAAAGATATTACCAGGCATAATACCAATCTTACACTCGCCAGCAGTAATAATACCAGGACAGTTTGGTCCAATTGTCTTCATACCATTTTTAACAGCAAAAGCTTTAGCCGCTTGCATATCTTTAACAGGTGCACCCTCTGTAATAATTACAGCAAGTTCAATACCTGCAGCTGCTGCTTCCATTACTGCATCTCCAACAAATGCAGGTGGAACAAATACCATAGATACAGTAGCACCAGTAGCTGCAACAGCCTCTGCAACTGTATTAAATACAGGCTTACCTAAATGCTCTTGACCACCCTTACCAGGTGTTACACCACCAACAATATTTGTACCATAATCCATACACTGTTGCGCATGAAAAGTACCCTCACCACCAGTAAAACCTTGAACAATTACTTTTGTATCTTTATTTACCAAAATACTCATTTATTTTTCTCCTTAATTCAATAGCAAAGAGCTCAAAGCATAAAGCTTAAAGCTCTTAACTTAATTTTGTTATAAGAGCATTTATCATACTCTCAAGTTCTACAACTTTTTCCCTTAACTCTTTATCACTTTTTAAATATTCCAATCTTCTTGATAACTCAAGTTGTGTTCTTAATTCGCACAAAGAACCTCTTGCAATATATAAAAATTGCCTAAACTCTTTGTCGCTTCCTCTACCCTTTCCTTCTGCAATATTGCTAGGAATAGATACAGCCGAACGATTAATTTGCGATACTAAATTAAACTTTTCAAAATCTGGAAATTTTTGAGTCTTTTTATAAACCAACTCAACAATTTCCATCGATAAATCCCAAATTTTTAATTTAGTAAACATAATTTTTGCTTTTAGCTTTGTGCCTTATGCCTTTAGCTTTAAAGCCTAAAGCTCTCCCTTAGCTGCTGCTACTGCTTTTGATGCACCATCGCCTAAGTCAGTTGCTGCAATAACATTATCGATATTTGCATTCTTTAAAATATCTGCTGCTTCTGGTGCGTTTGTTCCATCTAATCTAACTATTACAGGAACATTAACATCTACCAATTTAGTTGCTTCTAAAATACCATTTGCAATTCTATCGCATCTTACAATACCACCAAAAATATTAACAAAAATAGCTTTTACATTTGGATTCTTTAAAATAATCTCAAAGCCTTTTGCAACAGTCTCTGCATTAGCAGTACCACCCACATCTAAGAAGTTTGCAGGTGTTCCACCCATATAGTTAATTGTATCCATTGTACCCATAGCAAGACCAGCACCGTTTACCATACAACCTATTTCACCATCTAGTGCAATGTAGCTAAGACCATATTGAGAAGCTTCTCTCTCATCTGGATCCTCTTCACTAATATCTCTCATAGCCTCAATATCTGGGTGACGCCCTAGTGCAGAGTCATCAAAGCCCATCTTGCCATCTAGTGCTATAAAATCACCACTACCAGTCTTAATTAATGGGTTAATCTCGATCATCTCTGCATCTTTATCCATATATACATCATAAAGTTTTTTAGCAAAATTAATCATCTTCTTCTGCTCTGCTTTATCTGTAATACCAAGACCAAATACTAATGCTCTACCATGATATGCCTGAAAGCCAAATGCTGGATCAACAGGAATTTTAACAATCTTCTCTGGAGTCTTCTCAGCAACTGTTTCGATATCCATACCACCCTCAGTAGAAGCCATAATAATTGGCATCTCAGCAGCTCTATCTAAAACTACAGATAGATATAGCTCATCTTTAATATCTGCACCCTCTTCTATATAAACTTTTTGAACCAACTTGCCCTCTGGTCCTGTTTGATGAGTCACAAGAGTCATTCCCAAAATCTCATCAGCCAGAGTCTTAACCTCATCTAAAGACTTTGCTAGCTTAACACCACCACCAAGTCCTCTACCACCTGCGTGAATTTGAGCTTTTACAACCCAAATATTACCACCAAGTTCTTTAGCATTCTCTACTGCTTGCTCTACACTCTCAGCTATAATTCCTCTAGGTGTTGGTACACCATACTCAGCGAAAACCTGTTTCGCCTGATACTCATGAATATTCACTTTGGCTCTCCTTAAATTTAAAGTAAGAATATTATAGTTCTTTTTACCTATAAAAAATGGTAATCTACACAACTATGAGTACCAAAACTCTCAATTGTGTTAAGAAACTACACGTAATTAACCATAAATATTTAGATAATATTAAAATTTATACTCAAAATATCAAACAAGAGTAAAATGTGTATCAAATAGTAAAGATATAGAGCCTAAAATTATATTTAAGCTCTACTAAAGTAGAGTATTCCAATATTTGCGAGTAGTGAGATAATTAATGCAACTCTACATACTAAAATAGGATTTCTCTCTATTAGTGTAGTGGTTGCACCAAAATAGTGCTTTACTTTTTGCGGATTATTTATTTCATACAACATATTAGAGTAGTGAGAATATCTCTTTTTTGGATCAATATCTATTGCCCTCATAATAACTGCATCTAGCCATTTAGGTATTTTTGGATTTATAGAGCTAGGGAACTTAGCTATTTTAAATTGAGGCGTCTGAAATGGTTCTATATCTCCATAAGGGAACTTTTTAGTTAATGCTTCATATAGTGTTACTCCAATTGCAAAAATCTCTGTTTGTTCACTAATTGGAGCTCCACTAAACCTCTCTGGTGCTAAATAACTAGGAGTACCTGCCCTACTTGTTATACTATACGCTTCACTTATAGATCCAAAATCTACCAACTTAAAACTATCTTTATCTTTAGAGTTTTTATAAATTAATATATTCTCTGGCTTTATATCTCCATGTAGTAAATCTTTTCTTATTAAAAACTGTGAAGATTTAAGTAAAAATAGAGCTAGCTCTATACCCATATCTACACTAATTGCTCTTTTTTTTATAGACTCTTTAAGCTCCAAACCATTAATATATCTCATTATATAGTATCTATGCGTTCTATTATTTGGAACTACTGCCTTTACAAAAAAACCAGCTTTTAGCCTCTTTGCATTCCAAACCTCTTTTACAAACAGATCTAACTCACTCTCATTATCGATAGCACTATATGGAGCAAACTTTATAACATAGTTTTGACCACGCTTACTAGATAACCAAACTCTATGGTGTTGAGCCAATGGCTTTATAAGCTTGTAACCATCTATTAAATCACCCTTTTTGTAACTATCTTCAACCTTAAGAGGCTTCTGCTTATACTCTACTCTAGGGTCAAGCTCATCTATCTTTAATATAAGAGCTGTTGTATCATCCGGTAAATCATCGTTATGTTTTTTACTAGCTTTTCTAACAAGAGCTGATGCCTTGGTATTAATAGTACTCTTTATCTCATCACTACTTAACTCATTATACAATCCATCACTGCATAAAAGTACTCTATCTCCAACTTTTAAGTTATTCTCAAAATAGTATGGCTCTACACTCTCTTCTAAACCAATAGCAGCAGTTAATATATGCTCCATACTCTCTTCACTCATAGAGTGGTCATTAGATAACTGTACCAAATTACTATCTCTATATAGATAAATTCTACTATCTCCAACATTTGCACCATATAGTCTATTACCATCTATAACAGCAATTGTAAGGGTAGTTACATACTCTACTCTCTCATAATCTTGAATGGACTCCATATATAAGATATGGTTAATATTTTCTATAAAGTGTTTTATAGACTTCTCTATACTCCAACTTTTTGGTCTATTTTTTAAAGAATTCACTAAAAAATCTACAACTCTTTTAGCAGCCTCTGCACCTTTTATTGCAGATCCTACACCATCACAGACTACAGAAACTACTGTTCCATCATATATCTTATAACCATAAGCATCATCACCAGTTAACTCTTTGCCTTTAGCAAGAGAAAATGCAGATATATCTATACCATTTGTCACAACCAGCCCCTTTATTAAAGCATAAATCTAAAATCTAGTAGATAAGATTTTAGATTTATGCTGTATTTATAGTTGGTAAACCTATCCTACTGAAAAACTTTATATCTTCATCTCTAAACAAATTTTCCACAAAAGTGGAAAATTAAATCATTCCTCCAGCATTTGCTCCCCAAGTTGTTCTCCATCTTGTTTTTACAAAGCTAATTCCTGCTATTGCGACAATAACTACTACTGCGAAGATCAAGAAACCTGCCATATAACCATCGAATGCACCTTTACTCCACCCAAGAGTCTTGATTAATGCTGTTCCTCCTAATCCTCCTGCACACCCTATAATTCCTGTCATTATACCTATATCTTTTCCAAATCTTTGTGGAACAAGTTGAAATACTGCACCATTTGCCATTCCAAGATTTGCCATAATTAGAAATAGTACTACTATTGCTAACCAAAATGGTAACTTAGCCACTGCAATTACTACTGCAAGTGATGATACAACTCCAAAGAAGATATATAAAGATTTAACTCCCCCAATCTTATCTGCAACTGCTCCTCCAATTGGTCTAAGAACTGCTCCTGCAAATATAGTTAATGCTCCAAAATAGCCTGCTACTACTTTTACATTTGGCTCACCCAAAATATCCAATCCAAATGCTTTCATATCTACTTGATATGTACTCATTAAGTAAACTTTCATATATCCAGCAAAGCCAACAAATCCACCAAAGCTAACAGCATAAAATAGATTAAACCACCATGTGTCTTTGTCTCCTAATAGCTTTAGATAGTCACTAACTTTTTTTGGTCTTGGTGTATAAACCTCTTTTGGTGCATCTTTTGCTAAAAATAGATACGCAAACCAGACAAGTATAGCAGCTGCTGCACCAACACCAAATACTGCACTCCATCCCCAATGTTCAGCAATTTTTGGAGCAAATATAAAGTCTAAAACAACACCAATATTACCAGCACCTGCAACACCAAGTACAACACCTTGAAGCTTTGGAGGATACCACTGCCCCGCCTGAGGCAGAGCAACTGCAAAAGAAGCCCCTGCGAAACCTAAACCAAACGCAACAAGTAGAAGTTGATTGTATGTAATGCTATCACCTTGCATATATGCTAACGCTAAAGAGCCAATTACAACTGATTGTGCAATTAGGGCACTCTTTTTTGCACCAATTTTATCTACTAAAAATCCAAGTAAAATTCTTAAAATAGCACCACTTAATATTGGAAGAGAAAGTAAAGTTGCCTTTTGACCCGCAGTTATCATAAATCCATTTTTTGCTAAAGCCTCTGCAATCTCTGTTGATAATGGACCTAGCATCGTCCAAACCATAAAACTCATATCAAAATATAAAAACGCCATAAAAAGAGTAGGAAAGTCTCCTTGCCCTTTTAGTGCTTTAAATCCTGCCATAAAAACTCCTTATTAAAATTATAACGCAATTATAGTCTAATTTATAACACATTGTATGATTAAAAAATAGGCAATAAATTGAATAAAAAAACTATATAATGTCAAAAAATATATAAATCCTAATTTATATCAGAGTTACTTCATTTTTTCTATAAGATCTAAATTAGGGTTAAAAGGTTATTTATAATGTCTAAACTATTAAAAGCATTTAATAATAGAAATAAAAAACAGAATAAAGTAGAGATAACTAAAGAGCTTAAAGAGCCATTAAGTGTATACGATAGCTTAGAAGCTATTGCAAATGGTGGCTATGAAGAGGCTAAAAAAGAGGATTTAGCTTACTTTTTAAAGTGCTTTGGGCTATTTGACAAAGGCGAAGACTTTATGTTAAGAGTTAGAGTACCTGGTGGTCAGCTAACAGCAGTTCAAGCACTTCGCATTGCAGAGGTTTCAAAAGAGTATGGTAATGACTATATAGATATAACAACAAGAATGCAAATTGAGCTTCGTTTTATAAAAATAGCCAATATTGCAAAAGTTATAAATGCTTTAAGAGATGTTGGTATTAGTACATTTCAAACAGGTGTTGATAACCCAAGAAATATTGTAACAGACCCACTTGATGGCTTAGCAGTTGATAGCATTATAGATACAATGCCAATAATTAATAAGATGCAAGAGCTATTTTTAGAGAAACAAGAGTGGATATCTGCACTTCCAAGAAAGTTCAATACTGGAATATTAGGCTCTCTTAATAACAGTTGTAATATTTATGGTCACGACTGTAACTTTGTGTTAGCGCAAAAAGATGGCGAGTTTGGATTTAATCTATATTTAGGAGCAAGAGTAGGCGTACAAGCAGTAGATGCAGATGTTTTTGTAACTGCTCAAGAGGTACCACTATTTTTTGAGAGTATCTTAAAAGTATTCAAAAGATTTGGTTATAGAGATAATAGAAATAAAAACCGACTTGTTTTTTTACTTAGAGATGTTGGCATAGAGAGTTTTATAGAGGCAGTTAGGTTAGAGGCAGATATTAACTTTAAGAGCCGAGGCGTTAATATGGTTCAGTCTAACCCAATGTTAGCAAACTCCAATAGAGTCTTGCAAAAAAATGGAAGCTTTGCATATAAGTTTATTGTGCCATCGGGTATATTTAGTGGTAGTGACTTAATAGAAGCCTCTAAATTAGCACAAGAGGTAGGAAGTGGAGATATTAGACTAACTTATGACCAAAATCTATATATTGTTAATGTTAAAGATATTCAAGCCTTGGAGAGTAGTGAGTTGTATGATAAATACTCTAAATATAACTCTTTATATTTTCAAGATATGATAGCGTGTGCAGGAACTGCCACTTGCTCATTTGGTGTTATTGCTAACAAACCAGACGCTATAGAGATGGCAAATTACCTTACAAAGAGTGTGCCAATAGAAAATAGCAAAGTTAGAATGAATTGGTCGGCATGTCCTAAAGGTTGTGGAGTGCATGGCATTGGAGATATTGGCTTTGAAGGGTGTAAAGCAAAAGATGAAGATGGCAACAGAGTAGATGGTGTTCACCTATTTGTTGGTGGTAAAATTACAAAAGAGGCAAAAGAGGCAAAAGTATTGCATAAATCTTTGCCAATACCAGAGGCAAGAGAGCATGTAAAGTTATTATTAGAGCTATATAGAGATCATAAATTGGCAAATGAGAGCTACGAAGAGTTCGACGATAGATTTTTAAGCCAAAAATATACACTAGCAGCAGTAGCCTTTTATACAAAGATAAACTATATTCTGCAAAAGCTAAACTTGGGTGAATTTAAACTAAATAAAGAGTTTAAAACATATAAAAATGAGAAGTACGAGATATTCTATTTTGGACTAGAGCTATATAAGCTTTTAACAGGTGAAAAGAGATTTGAAGCAGTAGTAGATTTAGAACCATTTAAGATAAAGCCAAAAGCTATTAAAGAGGATATGGTTACAAAACTAAACCCTAAAGTTCCTCTAAACCTATCTAAAGCGATATACCTAATGACACACTCTGTTAAAGATAAAAGGGCACAAGTTTTCACAGAGATTTTTACAATATTGAAGAAGTAAGCTAAAGGCTGAAAGCAGAAAGCTCAAAGCTTTTTTTGGATGTGAGGCTTTAGCCTCACCCCTTGTTAGCTTTAAGCCTTATGCCTTTGGCTTTAAGCTTCTAAAAAAAAGGAGAACAAAATGGGCGATAAGCCATTAACACAAAACACACCACTGTCAAGTTTTATAAACCATAAAAACGATACAGGTATGCAGTGTGGAAATTATACAATTGATTTACCAGAATTAAAACTGGGAGAGCAGTATCGGTTTCATTTTGATGCAACTGCTTGTGTTGGGTGTCACTGTTGCGAAGTTGCTTGTAACGAACAAAATGCTAACCCAGACGATATAAAATGGAGAAGAGTTGGCGAGATGGAAACTGGGGTGTTTCCAGATACTCTGCAACTTTTTAACTCTATGAGCTGTAACCATTGTATAGACCCAGAGTGCCTAAATGGTTGCCCAACCGAGAGTTATATTAAGCTAGATAACGGAATAGTATTTCACGATGACCCAAGCTGCATTGGGTGCCAATATTGCACATGGAATTGCCCATATGAGGTGCCAGTATATAATGCCGATAGAGGTATTGTGACAAAATGCCATATGTGTGTAGATAAGTTAGAGGAGGGGCAAACCCCTGCTTGTGTTCAAGCGTGTCCAGCAGAGGCTATCCAAATAGAGGTGGTAAATATAGAGAAGTGGCTTAATGAGGATATGGCAAAAGAGGGAGTTGCACCACATTTGCCTGATATTGAAGTAACAAAGCCAACAACCAGATACACCTTGCCAGATTTACCAGAGGGAGCAGAGTTTAAACCAGCAGATGAGAGACTGCTTAAACCTGCCCATCCAGAGTGGCCACTAATTTTTATGACAACACTAACTCAAGTTAGTTTTGGTGCATTTGTGGCACTCTTTTTAGGACAATTTTTAAACTTTATTGGCTTTTATCTGCCAATGCCAAATACAACAATGGTATTTTTTGCACTTCTTTTAAGCGCGGTTGGATTGCCTCTGTCGGCACTGCACCTTGGGCGACCAACAAAAGCCTATATGGCTATGAAAAACTGGAGAAAATCGTGGTTAAGTAGAGAAGCAATTGCCCTAGCAATATTTGCAGGTATAGAGTTTTTAGTATGGATTAGCTATTTAAGTGGCAATGCAGGTTTTGGCACACTGCTTTTAGAGATAATTGGTGTTGGTGTCGGTGCCTATGGAATATATGCTCAAAGTATGATTTATCGCATAAAAGCTAGACCATCTTGGAATAGAGAGTCCACTACAAAAAGATTTTTCGGAAGTGGATATGTGGGCTTTTTGCTAATTAGTGCAATTCTTCTTGCAACAAATGGTGGAAATGGAGCAGTAGTGCTACTTGCAGTAACCTTGCTTGTTGGGGCACTACACTTTTTGATAATTCAAGATGAGGTAAATTTTTATAAACATTTAAATAAATATAATAAAAACTACTACCAGTTAAACAGAACAAAAAGCCTACTTTTTGAAGAGTTTAGAAAGATAAAAAAGGCAAGAGTCCACTCTTTAGCAACATTTGGAGTAGCAATGCCACTACTTGCAATTTTGTTTACATCTGCAGGAGCAACAGGCTTTGCTACATTTTTAGTAATCTTAGCAACAGTAGGAGCATATTTGAGCGAAGTAGCAGGAAGATACCTGTTTTATGTAACAGTAGTACCACTTGGACTTGCAGGAAATTTCTTTGCAGGGAATCAGAGGGGTTAGTTATTGGTTTCTGGTTTCTGGTGGGTGGTTTCTGGTTAAACTCGTTTCAAAGCTCTGCTTTGGAATGCATACTGAGAGTGGTAGTGATAGATTGGTTATTAGTTTTTAAATTCGTCATCCTCGGACTTGAGGCGACAATCTAAATAGAATAATTTGACAAAGAGTAGCAATTGTGATAAAATATCCGTATAATAACCGTAAAAGGATAAAGAAATGACAATAACAAAAGATTCAAGAGTAGAGTTTAAAACGACATCAGAAATAAAAGAGTTGCTCCAGAGGGCAGCTAACTCTCTTGGAATGGATTTGAGTAGCTTTTTGGTATCTGTTGCTACTCAAAAAGCAAAAGAGATTGTTAAAGAGGATAGCCTTTTGACACTTAATAGCAGTGAATGGGATAAGTTTCAAGAGTATTTAAATCGCAAAAAAGAGCCAAGCAAAGAGTTGCAAGAGTTAATGAGCTTAAGAGGTTTTGATGAGTGATTTTAAATTGTTGCAATTTGATATCAATGCTAATTATAAAAATCAAAAAAAGTTTGATTGTGGCGATGATATGATTAATGATTTTGTTCACAAAAAACTAAAAAGAAGAGTCAAAAAAAACCTATCTCAAGCTTTTGTTCTTTTAGACAAAGAAGAGAATTTTATAGCCTTTTATACACTTGATAGTTTCTCTATTACAAGAGAATTATTCGAAGAAAAACAAGGCTTACCACCAATTATTCCAGTTATTAAACTTGGAATGTTTGGAGTTGATAAAAAGTATCAAAATAAAGGAGTTGGCAAAAGATTACTTAGAGATGCATTTGTTAAAATTGAAGAGGTTTCAAATTATGTAGGTTGTGCAGGTATATATCTGTTAGCTCAAAAAGATGCTATAGACTTTTACCAAAAGTTGGGTTTTATAAAGCTAAAAGATGAAACTCCAACACCTATGTTTTTAGATATTAATTTGATTAAAAG
>CAMZLH010000020.1 GCA_947311565.1 uncultured Nitratifractor sp. | reverse complement strand
TGAACATCCCCTACTCCCCAGAAGTTATTTACTTGATCTACTAATCTACCTACTGTACCTGTTACTGCTTGTATTCCTGTACTTCCTGTTCCACCTTCGACTATTCCATTTCCACATACCGAAGCCTGTGGATCATTATCTCCACATCCACATCCACAAGCATATAAATTAATTGGCAACGCTAACATAATAACTATTTTTAAATAATTAAGTAATCTTTTTTTCATATATAATCCTCCTATTTTAATATTACAATTTTTGATATATATTAGACTTCTTTGGTAACTCTAATAAATATTACATATTCTTAACATCTCTAACCTAAATAATACATCAGAAAAAAGCTCCTTTTGAATAATTTTATATTATTATCTCATACAAGGTGTTTATTTTAATTAAATATGTCATTATGGCATATAAATTATAAATTATATGACTTTCATTTATTTATATAAATTGATATCTCTTATTTTGTATATAATAACTACATACTATTGTAGTCATAAGTAGTCAGATTATAATATAATACGATTTCAAAAATTAGTGACAATACTCTTTTCTTACATATTTAGTTCTTTTACTCATTATCTACAGATAGATCTTTCGAATATAACTTGATCTATATGCTTAATAATATGAATTTAACAGATTATCATAGCCATGTCGTTATAAGGTATTTCTTAGAGTAAATTAAATTTTTACAGGACTTTACTCTTAATTCAAAAAAATTTAATTATGCATAATAGAAACCTTTAAAAGTCTGAAGACAAGTCAAAAAGTGTGCAATCTATCTTAAATAAAATTCTTGAATTACCTACTGGTAGTCCTACAATTTTGATTTAAAAATCTTACACACTCTTTGACTTCAGTAGTTATTATAATCAGTCAAACTCAGGTTAATTGGGTAATAAATTAGTATATATGTATTAGAAATTGGTAAGAAGTAAGATCTAGGAAAAATTAAGATATTCTAGATTAAATTTAAGATATAAAGGGCATCTTTATACATTGGCTCATCTATGAAACCATATTGACTATGCATTATGCCATTCTCTCCTTGTTTACTATTTAGCTCAAAGAACTCTTTAATCTCTTTTGCTCTACTTATTTGATCATGAGAAGTTTTAAAAATACTACTAGCAATTTCAACCTGTTTTGGCCCTAAACAAGCTTTACTATTAAAGCCCATAAGCTTCTCCTTTTGACACCACTTTGTAAACTCATCACTATTTTTATAATCTTGATACATAAAACTAATTGCCTCTAGACCTATTGAAGAGCTATCTATTAAAAACTTTGATAAGATGTAATCAATAGTTGGATTATCTAATTTTAGCAACTCTTGAGGAAGATTTAAAGAGTTTAGTAGATCTAAAATACCTAAATTTGCTGTTGTAAACCTACTATCTACTCTCCAATTGGCTATATTATAAAATGCCTCTTTTGTCTCTAAGGAGATATGTAGTTCTTTATCATCTCTAATTAAATTTAAAGCTCTTGTAATATCATCTTTAGAGGCTACTTTTGCTACTCTAATAGCTAATATCTCATAAGAATTCAACTCTTTTATCTCATAATCTCCACCAAGAGATAAAGGATTAACTCGAACTACAACTCTATTTAGAATAGATTTATTAGAGATATTTAAAAAATCTATTATATTATTTAATGCTTCTTGTTTTCTACTCGTAGCTATAGCATCTTCAAGATTTAGTGTTACAATACCTCTTCTTATTTTTTCTATTTTTGCAAGATGCTCTTTTTTTAGTGGATTTACCATCATATTTGTTATTTGCATAAAAACTCCCCCTAATAATATTAAGTATTATATCAGATAGTTAGTTATTAATTTAGTGTAGATATTTAATTCGATAGATTTTAGTAGATTAAGAGCTAATACAAGCCATAAGGCTTATATATAGCAATATTATTAATGACTAACTGTTCTACAGTTAACTGTTTGCCAAGTATAAAAACCATTAGATACTTTAACTCTTTTAGTTACAGTACTATATTTTGGAGGAGTTTTTAATTGTACTGTTCTAGCTGGTGTAACAACTGTTTTAACTTTTACAGTTTTATATTGTGCAGCAATTGGCACTTTAATTGTTTGAGCTGGCTTAGCAAGAACTCTTTTTGTAATAGTTTTATATTGTGGTGCAATTGGTACTCTTTTTGTTGTTGGAGGAGTTACCATAACTCTTTTTGTAACAGTTTTATATTTAGCTGGTACTTTTACAAGACAGTTAATATCTGTAACTCTACCACCTGATGCATTAATAGAATTTCTACTACCTGCTGTTAAACCACTACCTCTTCTCCACTCTGTAGTTGCTGGAGATACTAAAATTCTTCTAGTTTCAGTTTTATATGTTGCTGGTACAGTAACTAGTTTTTCACCTGCTGGTCTTACTAGAACTCTCTCTGTAGCAGTTTTATATACTGGTGGAATTACTTTTAATCTATATCCTGGCTCTTTAACTAATTTTCTTTCAGTTTTATAAGCATATTTAGCTGGAATTACTTTAAGTCTAGCGCTACCTTCGTCTACTACAACTTTTTCTGTTTTAGTTGCATATTTAGGCTTAATATAAACTTTCGCATAACACTCACCTGGTCTTGCATTTGGTGGATATAGACCTAAATCTGCTGGTGCTGCTGCTTTTGCTGTACCTTTACTACCACCTGCTGATGCTACAGCTTGTTGTGTACATCCACTAAAACTTAGTGCTGCTACTGCAACTGCTGCTAGAGCAATACTCTTCTTTGTTAAACTCATCTTCTTCTCCTTGTTTTTATCAGATTTAACTGACTTGTTTACTTAAAATATAGTAAGTATCTCCTGATAACCTACAGTTAATCACTAATATTTATAATGATTAACTGTAGGTTAACTAAATACTCTTATATTAACGCCAAACTATCTAGTGCAATTATATTATAAGATATTTTAAACTCAAAATTATATTTCAAATTGAAATATAATTAAAACTAACTAGACTAACTGACAAATCAAATACAATTCTATTATCTTTTTACTTATATGTCAAGCTATATATTTATAAATGGTGGCCACAACAGGATTTGAACCTGTGACCACTACCATGTCAAGGTAGTGCTCTACCAACTGAGCTATGCGACCAATAAATTAAGGTGGTATTATATTATAAAAAAAAGTTATTGTAAAGAGTATATATTTAGTACCAATATATCTTATCTATTGGTACTAAATTATCTCTATTCTTAAACGAATATATTTTAATACAAAAATTGTGGTATATCTAAAGTTAGTTTAGCTTCAAATACTTTACTTATTTTTCCACCAAATTTATATTTTCCATCTTCGTACTCCATATAAAGCTCTTCATTACTTTTTGGATATACTGGAGTAATCTCTTTAATTCTATTTTCCATATGCGCTTTTACAAAAGATGCCATTATTCCGGTGCCACAAGCTAGTGTTTCATCCTCTACACCTCGCTCGTATGTTCTTACCTTTAGGCAATCTTCATCTATAAAGTATATATTTACATTACAGTCATACTTATTTCTAAGCTCTCTAGCCTCATCAATAGAAAAATCATCAATTTTTTCTACTTGTGTTACTAAATGTGGCACTCCTGTATCAATTAGCCACCAATTCTTATCAAATTCGATAATATCTTTATCTTTAATCTTGGGCTCTAACATCTCAGTTACAACATATATGCCATTAATAGTAGCCGTTATTACGCCTGCTCCTGTTAAAAACTCTGCTGTTGAATTAATACTTATTCCATGCTCTATTGCATAGTGTGCTACTGCTCTAGTTGCATTACCACACATTAGAGCAATAGAACCATCACTATTGTAAAACTCCCACTCAAAATCGTACTCGTCATGAGGAGTCAAGATAACTAATCCATCAGCACCTACACCTTCATGACGATTACAGAGTTGACGAGCCAATTCGCTTCTATCTTTTTTTGCACTACTATGGTATATTACAAAATCATTCCCACTTGCATTATATTTAACTATATTTTGCACTTAGTATCTCCTCTTTTACTCTTTCGCACTCTTGTTGTAGATGAATTAAATTTTTGCTATTATCTATGATATATGTTGCTTTATCTCTTTTGCTATCTATTGGTAGTTGAGCGCAGACTCTAGCTTCTGCCTCTTCTTGACTTAACCCTTCTCTATCAATTAATCGCCTTAACTGGATCTCTTTTGGTGTATAAACAACAATTACTCTATCGACATCATAAGCACCCTCACGCTCATAAAAGAGTGGTATATCTATAAGATATGGCTTATTAAATTTCTCTTGAAACTCTGCCTCTTTTAATATCTGATCTCTAATTTTAGGGTGTACAATCGCCTCTAACTCTACTCGTTTATCTTTACTAGAAAAGACTAAAGAGCCAAGTCTTTTTCTATCAACTTTTGCATCAACTACATACTCTTGACCAAAGGTTTCAACAATTAAAGATGCACACTCATCTAATACTTTATGTGCAATTTTATCTGCATCTATAACTCTAAATCCAAAAAGTTGCATCAGCGCCGTTGTTGTACTCTTTCCACTTGCAATTCCACCTGTTAAGACAATAGCATTTTTTAACATTATCTCTTAATTACTCCTAAGTAATCTTTATATATAGAAGTAGGCGATACAAAACTAGAAATTGTAATATCACTGTTATAGTATGCAAATCCATCTGTTAAGTCTGCTCTTTGTAAATTGATATCTGCTGTTGGGTGATAAAATCTACTTGCTAACATTAGATATTCACTTGTAATAATCTCTCCATCTGTTGCTCTTTCGTATCTATATGGCATAACTATTGGATAGATTGCACCAGCTAACTTTAACTCTGTAGTAGCTTCATCTTTTTTTGTAAATAGATTACTCATCTCTATAGATACTACACCTTTTGCATCTAAAAGTTTAGTAAGTTCAATCCAAAAATCTCTACAGTTACTATACTTAGATGTAGATACAATTGCTACATCATACTTTTTTGCTCCAAGGCTTTGAAGCTTCTCTATAGTATCAATCTCATCAATATGTGTAATCTCTGTAATTGAGTTATACTTTTCCAACTCTTTTCCAATGCGTTTTGCTCCATTAATTACTAATACTCTTTTTGGATCAGCATGAGTATTAAATGGAACATGAGTCAACATTTCACTCTTAATATAGTCTAAATTTTCCATTATCAAAATCCTTTTTATTGTAGAATATAGTCAAATTTTCTAAAACTATTCTAAAACATAGTAGTAACTTATACCTAAATTATCTTAATCTCCTCTTTTAGTAACACACCAAACTCTTTGAATACCCTACTCTTTGCTAAATCTATAAGCTCTTTTGCATCATTAAAGTTTCCACAACCTAAGTTAACTAAAAAATTAGCATGTACTTCACTAAATGCCATATCTCCAACTCTTTTACCTTTAAGCCCTATAGCTTCTATAAGTCTTCCTGCATAATCACTATCTGGATTTTTGAATACACTTCCTGCACTTGGCTCTTTTGGTTGATTATCCCTTAACTTTAATAGCTCCTCTTTTAGCTCCTCTTTATATCCATACTCTATTTTAAATCTAACTCTTGTAGCGACACCATCTATTTTAGCAAATCTATATCCATACTCTATATCTTTACTCTCAACCCACTCTCCATTAATCTCTACACTATCAATTATATTAAATATCTCATAACTTTTAACACCTGCATTCATTGCAACCATACCACCAATTGTACCTGGTAGCTTTGCTATAAACTCAAAATTTGCTATATTATGTTTTTTTGCAAAACTAAGTAGCCGCCCTGTTTTTAGAGCACACCCAACTTCTATTATATTATTATCTATTTTAATATAATCAAAACTTTTTCCAAGCATCATTAAGGGAGGAGGATTATTTGATACTAAAAGATTATTTGCACCACCAATCAAGAAGTGATCTGCTGGTATAGTGTCGCCATCTTCTATAAGCAAAACTTCTACTGATGAGCCTATTTTAATGCTACTATATTTAGCAAAATCAATTAATTTTTTCTTCATAATAACCATCCAGATATTTTAAATAGAGTATAGCACTTGTAGCTATTAAAAGTATGTTACCCGCAATATCATGAGCTAAATAGAATTTATCAGTGCCATACTCTTCTACTATATATACAACAAAATATAACCTTAATATATTTACTAAATATATTACAATAAAAGTAATAATAGCAAACATAGCTTTTCTAGAGAAAGTAGATCTATAGGCTAATATTGCAGATAGTAGCATTAAGTAAGGTACTAAACCATTACACTCAGGTGTAATAACAATATGAAACCTTGGATTAACAACAATATTATACCCTTTAATAGGCAGATTAATAAATGCATCTAAGAGTGGCATAATTGTTGCTCTTATAATAGTATCAATCCACTCCCCTAGAGGAGAATAAGACCAATATTTTCCCCAATAGAATAGTCCAAATAGTACAATTAGCCAAAAAGTAAACTTTAGTAAAAAGAGAGAGTCAGATTCACTCCTTTTATCTAGCTTAGACTCTACTGGCAACCTACACACTCCATACTTCTATCTTCTGTATAACCTTTATCTTCTAGTGCTTCAGGAGATTGAGAACGAAGATAGTATGTAGATTTTAAGCCATATTTCCAAGCATCCATATAGATATCATTTAAATATCTACCACTTGCTTTATCTAATCTTATAAATATATTTAGGCTCTGACCTTGATCTATCCACTTTTGTCTAATAGCACCAGCCTTTACAATTACTTTTTGATCTAAGTCATAACTGCTAATATAGTAATTCCAAGTCTCTGCATTTAGGTTTGGTGCGGTTACTGGTATCTCTCCACTTAAGTTAACTTCGAACCATTTTCTCTTAAATATTGGCTCAATAGCTTGTGTTGTGCCTGTTAAGATAGAGATAGAGCTAGTTGGTGCAACAGCCATTAAATAGCCGTTTCTCATGCCATCTTTTTTTACCTTCTCTCTTAGCTCTTGCCAATCATAGTGATAGCCAAATAATCCACCACGCTCTACAAGTTTACAAGCCTCTTTATTTGCTTTATCTATTGGAAAGATACCATTACTCCAATTAGATCCTTCAAATAGTGGATAACTCTCTTTTTCTAGTGCTAAATCGCTAGAGGCTTTAATTGCATTATAGCTAACAGCTTCCATAACCTCATCAATTTTTATTAGATGTTCACTACTTCCCCACTCTATTGATTCTTCTGCTAACATCTGTGCCTCACCCATAACGCCAAGACCAATTGCACGAGTCTTTAGGTTTGTTTTTTTAACCTTCTCTAGCGGGTAGAAGTTTAGTTCTATTACATTATCTAACATTCTAATGGCAACTGGAACTACTCTCTCAATATCTTCATAGCTATTAATCTTAGATAGGTTTATAGATGCTAAATTACAAACTGCTGTATCACCATCTATCTTCTCTTTATCTACAATAAATATTGATTTACCACCTATAGTATCGAGTGCTGTTATTTTTTTAGCCTTTTTAGTTATGCCACTATCTACTGTAATATCCTCCTCTTCCTCATAAACTTTTATCTCTCCATCGTTAAATTTAACTCTTATTTTATAGTGATTTGGAGATGTATTTTGAAATATCTCTGTACATAGATTAGAGCTTCTAATAACACCAGCATGAGAATTTGGATTAGCTCTATTTGCATTATCTTTAAAACATAGAAATGGATTACCTGTCTCAAAGTAGTTTCTTAAGACCTCTTTCCATAACTCTTTTGCAGATACTACCTCTCTTGTAATATCCTCTCTCTTCTCTAACTCTTCGTAAGCTTTATTAAACTCTTCGCCATATAGTGAACTAAGCTCTTTGACTTCATAGGGGTCAAAAAGAGTCCATGTAGTATCTTCTTCAACTCTTTGCATAAATAGATCATTTAACCAAAGTGCAGGGAAGAGGTCGTGTGCTCTTCTTCTCTCCTCTCCAGAGTTTTTCTTGAGCTCTAAGAAGTCTCGTATATCTATATGCCAAGGCTCTAAATATACTGCAATTGCACCCTTTCTAGTACCTAATTGATCAACTGCAATTGCAACATCATTTGCTATCTTTAAAAATGGTACAACTCCACCAGCTGCATGTTTATGCCCATCTATATAGCTTCCCATTCCACGAACCATATTCCAGTCCCAGCCAATTCCTCCACCAAACTTAGATAGAAGTGCCATCTCTTTATATCCATCAAATATACCCTCGATATTATCTGGAGTAGCACCAATATAGCAAGAGCTTAACTGATGTCTAGTAGTTCGTGCATTCGATAGTGTTGGAGTAGCTGCCATTACTTCGAACTTACTTAAGATATCGTAAAATCTTTTTGCCCATGTCTGAGAGTCAAACTCATTTTGAGCTAAAAACATAGCCACAGCCATAAACATATGTTGTGGTAACTCTATAGGCACTCCTTCTCTATCTTTAATTAGGTATCTATCGTATAGAGTCTTTAATCCAAGGTAGTTAAATTGCAAATCTCTTTTAGGGTCTATATACTCATCTAAGTCATCTAAGTCATACTTATCTTTCAAACCTGGAATTAACCTACCTTCACTCTCACCCTTCTCAAAATAGTCTCGCAAGTGAATATAACCAGTAAAACCAGATACACTATGATATATATCGTATAGGAATAGCCTTGCAGCTACAAATGTCCAATTTGGTCTATCTATATCTATCTTATCAACTGCTGTTTTAATAAGTGTTTGCTGAATCTCTTGGGTTGTAATCATATCTCTAAATTGAAGTTTTGCATCTACCTCTAGCTCACTTTGACTTACGCCACTTAAGCCATCTACAGATGCAGATGTATATTTTTGAATCTTTGTAACATCTAAAGACTCAACTCGTCCATTTCTTTTTATAACTCTAATCATTAATATGACTCCTATACTATTTTATATAAAATATAACTACTAGAAAACTATAATATACTTATTGGTACTATTTCTAAAATCAGTCTATCTAGTAAAACTCTGTGCTTATTTCGTTATAATTATACTAAATTTTTATTAGAGTATTGTGAATCGCTAGGTTAATTGGAGGGTTCTATTATTACGATTTAAAATTATTTTAATTAGGAGCTAAAATGGTTATATATATTCATGGTTTTGGAAGTTCTGGTTTTGGCAAAAAAGCACAAATATTTAGAGATTATTTTAAAGAGATTGGTATAGACTTTATAGCACCATCTCTATCTTATGTGCCAGAGCTAGCTATAACAACTTTAGAGGAGTTAATAGAAAACTGCCCTAATCCTACTCTTATTGGATCATCATTAGGTGGTTTTTACTCTATATACTTAGCAAATAAATATAACTTAAAGAGTATATTAATAAACCCAGCAGTTATTGCACCTACAACTTTAAAAAAACATATAGAAGCAACACCATATAGCCAAAACTACTATGATTTAAGCTCGTTTGAGTGGAATAGCAATCACTTAAGTATGATAAAAAAATATATTGTAAATAGCCCAAAAGGAGAGTTTTTGCTTATGCTTCAAAAGGGTGATGAAGTACTAGATTACAAAGATGCATTAAATGCACTACCTAATGCTGAGTTAATCCTAGAAGATGATGGAGACCACTCATTTAAAGGTATAGAGAGACATTTTAATAGAATTAAAGATTTTTTAACTAATTAGAATTATAAATTGGACTTTTTTAAAAATTAGGGTAAACTTACAGCCTAATATTACCTTACTAAGCAAATAGATAAATATTTGAAAGAGTGAGAGAAGGTAATATATGAGTAAAAGAATTTGTAGGACTAACTAGTTAATTCAAAGGTTTTTTGTGGAGTCACTGTTTTTTATAGGTCTTATATTTGTACTTGGTGCACTAATGAAATGGGTAAGTGTAAAGGCTAGAGTTTTACATGTTGTAGGTTATCTTGCTCTTGGTTTTTTAATTGGACCTAAGATGTTTAATATTATTCCCCAAGAGTTTATCGACAGTAGTCACATAATTACTGATATATCTCTATCGCTAATCTCTGTTTTAGTTGGAGCAAATTTAAAGTATAATATATTAAAAGATGTATGGAGAAAGATTGTAGTTATATCACTTTTTGAAGCTCTATTTACATTTATATTTATTGGTTCAATATTTTATACCCTATTTGACTTTTTAGATATGGGTTTTGCAACAAATTATCAACTTACAATTGCCCTAATTTTTGGCTCTCTTGCATCGGCTACTGCACCTGCAACAATTTTAGCTGTAATTCATGAACTAAAAATTAAAAATAGATTTAGCTCTTTTTTATTAGGTGTTGTTGCAACAGATAATGCAGTAGCACTAATCTTATTTAGTATTGTAGTAATTAGTACCCGAGCCTCAACAGAGTTTGCTGGATACACATTTAGTAGTGTATTTATTATACTTCCTATTCTCTTTTTTACTATATTAGTAGGTGTAGTTGGTGCACTTATCTCTGAGCTAATTGATAGAGTATTTACTAACCATAAAAGTATTAAAACAACTTCTACATTAGGTATGATTTTTATAGTCTATAGTGTTAGTAAATATTATGGTTTGGATCCACTTTTAAGCTCTTTAGTTATGGGTATAGTGATGTCGAATATATCTAATAGTTTTGTCTTGGTTAAAGAGGAGTTTGACTACCACTTACAAGATATTATATTTTTACTCTTCTTTACAATGTCGGCAACTCATCTAAATATAGAGTTTTTACTCTATATGCCTATGGTTATATTTATCTATGTAGTATTTAGAATTTTAGGTAAAGTTCTAGGTGTTTATGTTGGAGGAAAGGTTGCTAATGCACCTTCTAATATTAGGCAATATCTAGGTATAGCACTATTTCCACAAGCTGGGATTGCAATTGGTCTTTCACTATCTTTACAAAATGAAGTAGGCTTCGAGACAGTTGCTCCAATTGTACTAAATATTATTATAGCAACTACTATGGTACACGAATTTATAGGACCACTTCTTACTAAATATGTACTAAGTAGAAATAGTGTTGTCGAGCTAAATAGGTAAACTTAGGTGCTATTAAGTAGACCTATCTAGCTTAAGAAAGTGTCATCTCATATGCAAACTGCTGAAGCTCAAACAGCTCTTCATAAATCTTAAAGTTATACTCGACAATCTCTTTTGTAAAGAATCTATCATCTAGTGTAAACTCTTTGTATGCATATAAAGAGTCTAACAGATACAAGTATGAGTTGCTGTCGTCTTTGCTACAATCTCTTGGAAAACGCTTATATTTTGCTGCTGGTATCTTATAGCCCTTTGATTGTAAATTTTTATAAATTAAGTTTAACCTATCTCTCTTTATATCATCTTGTAAATAGTCTCTGTAAACTTTTAGTAAAGGTGGTTTAAACCATCTAATACCTGCAGATATAAAATATCCATGAGCGCTATAGTGTATATAAAAACTACTACTTTGCATTCTATGTCCACTCCCTTGCCATATAATTATACCAATCCTCTCTTTTATAGGTCTATCTAAATGAAATCTAGAGTCTCTATATATCTTAAATAGAGAGTAGTTAACTTTAGGTTCTGCACTTAAATTAGGTGTTAATATCTGTAAATACTCTCCCATCTCTTCCACATAAGCTCTATTTATATTTAGAATTTCAATATCGTACCTCTGCTTTTGAGAGAGAAAATACTCTTTTGTATTGTTGCAAGCTATCTCATCTAAAAGTTTAATTCCATCTCTACTAAAACCGTTGAACAAAAAGACTCCTTAGTATTAAGTTACTTAATTGTTGTAATTATATTGTATAATCTATTAAAAGTTTTCAGGAGACAAAATGAGAAAGACAAAAATCGTTACAACTATTGGTCCATCTACTAACTCTTATAAAATGATAAAAAGATTAATAGATAAAGGTGTTAATGTATTTAGACTAAACTTTTCACATGGAGACCACGAAGTACATGCAGAGAGTATAAGGCTAATTAGAGAAGCCTCTACAGAGCTAAATAAAGAGGTAGCAATACTACAAGATATATCTGGACCTAAAGTTAGAATAGGTGAAATTGATGGTATATTAGAGTTAAAAAAAGGAGATAAATTAACACTCTCTAAAGAGATAAATAGTGATCCAAAAGTTTTAGATTTAAGCTACCCTGATATTATAGATATGGTAAATATTGGCGAAGAGGTATTTTTTGCTGACGGAACCTTACAGACTATAGTTGTAGATAAAGATGATAATGGACTTCACTTACAACTTTTAAATAATGGTGAGCTAACATCAAAGAAGGGTGTAAATTTTCCTAAAACTAAACTAAAAATATCTGCAATAACTAAAAAAGATGAGCTAGATATTGAGTTTGGATCTAACAATGATATAGATATAGTTGCACTATCTTTTGTACAGAGTAAAAAAGATATTCTTAAAGCTAAACAAGTTATGAGAAGTCATAATTTTAATCCATTTATTGTAGCAAAAATAGAAACAGGCGAAGCAATAGATAATTTAGAAGATATATTAAGTGAGTGTGATGGAGTTATGGTTGCTCGTGGAGATTTAGGTGCAGAGTTTGGAGTAACTAAACTACCAAGAATTCAAAAATATATAATAACAGTAGCAAATAGACTAAATAAACCTGTAATTACTGCCACACAAATGTTAACAACAATGAAAGACAACCCCTTTCCAACAAGAGCAGAGGTGAGTGATATTGCAAATGCAGTATATGATGGCACTGATGCTGTTATGCTTAGTGATGAGACAACAGTAGGTAGGTATCCTCTACAAGCTGTTAGTATTTTACACGATAGTATAAAAGATGTAGAAATTGATTATCCTTATTTTAAAGAGTATACCCCTGTAAATAGTTCTGATGCTGTATCTAAGTCAGCAGTAGAACTTGCTAAGAACTTAAATAAAGAGGCTATTGTCCCATTTACAACATCTGGGAAATCAGCTCTAACTATATCTAAATATCGTCCAAAGCAGAGTATATATGCAGTATCACACTCTATTAAAACACATAGAATTTTAAATCTAGTTTGGGGTGTTAGACCACTATTTATCATGACACCAGTCAAAAATCCTACAAAACTACTATATAACTTTGTAAAGAAAATTACTGATGAGAATAGGGTCTCTAAAGATAAAAAATTTATTGTTACAATTGGTTCTACTGCTGGAGAGAGTGGAACGACAAACTTAATTAGACTACTAAACAAAGAGGGTATGGAGTCAGTATTAAACTCAGAATTTTAAAAAGAGTTTATCTCTTTTTAAACTTTTTTCTAAGTTTAAGCGCTCTCTCTGCAACCATTTTACCAAGTTTACTAAATAGCTTTATATGTGATTTTCTATCTGCATCATCATAACTTTGGTAAGAGCCACTCTTGACTAATACATTATATATAAAACTATTTTTATAACTACTATTGCCATACATTGAGTAGTTTACATTAATCTTAAATTTTCTATCTATTCTATACTGAGTTGCATCATCATACTCACCTTCAAATCTATGTTCATTTAGTTTATACTTCTCTATATATACAACTAAGTGAGCAGCATTATTATTAAATTCATTTTTAGCATTATGAAGCTCAAGTGTCTCATTAAATGCCTCTTTAAAGTACTTTCTATCTATATATACCATATTTCCAGATAGTGTCTCGAGGTCTATATAAAAGATTTTACTATCTTTTGAATCTAATCTTATATCTTTACTTTTAGCTAAACCTCTATCTGTATATAGAACATTTTTACTGCTACAGCCTACTAAAACTAGCCCTAAGACTAAAGTTGTTACTACTTTTACCCATCCCAATTTTAATTCTCCTGCACTTTTCTACAAATATTATATCATAACTAGCTGACTAATATTAGTTTTAAATAGAATAAAATATTTTTAATCCAAATTATGCAAATAAATTTTAATAAGTTACTAGATATATACTCTAAATATATGATCTAGTTAATCAAATGGTTCAATAGTTACCATTATTACAATTTTTAAGTTCACTATAGTTAGATGATTCACTATTACACTCTATTTTTGACTTTATAGAGTCTATTGTTCTATTAAGTTTAAATATAATTTTACTCTTATATGTAGAGTCAATTTGACTATAATTATCTATCCACTTTACTCTCTTCTTTAAATCTGAAACTCTTTTATTTAATACATTTAATATCATACTTTTTTTATAGTCAAAATTTTCTATATTATCTGATAACAAATTACTACTTTTATTACTAAGTGAAGATATAGATATATTATTATAGATCAAATCACATCTCTTTAACTGAGCATCACTATTTGACTCTAAAATACAGTTTCTAAATGACTCTTTCTTATCTAACTCTTGCTTTATAGACTCTAGATTACCCTTATTTTGAGTAAAATCTTCTCTCTTATTTAGCTCTTCATTAAGTTTTTTAATCTCTTCTGATACTTTTTTAACTCTATCTTGTTTAATCTTTTTTAATCTATTTATAGAACTATTTTGCTTTAACGTACTACATATTTTTAAATCATCTAATGTGTCAGAAGATAGCACACACTCTTTAAATTTCGTTGCCTCTAATATCCTCTTTTCTAAATATATTATGACCTTTCCTTGAACATTATCAAATTTTTTAGTCTTATCATCTTTACTATTGTATGTATATATTGTATTATCTATCTCTGTACTATCTTGAACGATCACATATTTTCCTACTTTTGAGTCAAATACACACACCGCATCATTTAATAATTTACACTCTAAAGGTAGAGGTGGCAAATCTACAACTATTGGTGTAATTGCAAAAGAGAAGCCACTTAATAGTATCAAAAAATTTATCTTTGTTATTAAACTATTCATTTATATATCCTCATATAATTAATATATTACAAAACTTTATTAAATTACATATGTAATAAAGCTTAAATTATTTTGTAAATCTGCATAGGGTTATTCCAAATACAACTATAACAGAGATTTAAGCTATTAGAAAATATTCTTTCAGATAGACATATATTCCTATATAGGATTTAAATTTATTGCTATATCGTTATATACATGTCACTAAATATTGCTCTTACTCCTTGATTGTAAATATCTGCTATCTCATCTTTGCTATTTACTGTAAATGCAGAAATAGTAAAGCCTCTATTATTTACTTCTGTTATAGCTAACTCTTTAAGCAATTTTTTATCAATATGTAGGGCATCTACTTGTAAATAAGATAGATACTCTATAATATTATTGGGAAGATTATCTTCTATATTTATAGCTGTAGATAAAGAGTTAGATATCTCTTTTAAGCTTGTTAAATATTTATGATTAAAAGATGATATCAATATATTTACACTACTTAGGTATGTAGATATATCATCTATGAGTAGTTTAGTTACATAGCTAGCTTCAATATTTACCATATCTTTAATTTCTATATTAATAGGCATAGAGTTTCTCTTGCAAAACTCTAAAGTTTCTATAAGAGTAGGTGGGGCTAAAGTAAAAGTTTTATTCTCTTTAAATGGCTCTTCTTTAAGGAACCAACTAGTTGCATCTAATTTTTTTATCTCGTTTAAAGTATAATCATTAACTTTATATATATTGTTAGAATTTGGAAAGATTTTTTTAATATTGGTTGTTCTCTCTAAAGTCTCATCGTGCATTATAATCCACCTATTATCTTTAGTTAACTGTATATCAATCTCTAAAAAATCAAACCTTCCAAGTGCCTCTCTAAAGGCGTATAGTGTATTTTCTGGTGCTATCTCTCTATATCCTCTATGTGCAATCAATAGATTTTTTTTACTAAAATTACCATAAAAACTCAAATTTAATCCTATTATAATGTTTTGTGGTAAGTATAATAAAATTATGTTAAAATTAATAGCGATATCTGTTACCAAGCTGTTATAAATAGATATTATAATACACAAAAAAGGAGATAAAGATGAAAAAGTTAACAAAATTAGCTTTAGCAGTGGCACTAGCCACATCGGCACTTAGTGCACAAGAGGTTTTAAGAATTATCACATGGAAGGGCTATACACCAAAGGCTCTAGTAGATAAGTTTGAAAAAGAGACAGGTATTAAGCTTAAAATTACATACTCTAATAATGAAGAGATGATTGCAAAACTTCGTGCAACCAGAGGTGGTGGTTTCGATTTGGCTCAACCTAGCCAAGATAGAATTAGCTTTGTTCAAAAGAAGTTCCCAATCTATCAACCAATAGATTATAGCAAAGTAAATACTAAGCAGTTAATTCCTTCTATGCTAGAGGCTGTTAAGAAAAACAGTTCTGTAGATGGCAAAGGTTACGCAGTACCTATGTGTTTTGGAACAACAGGTTTAGTTGTTAACAAAAAAGAGGCGCCAGATGCAAAAGATTGGTCTGACCTTTGGAACCCTAAATATGCTGGTAAAATATCTTATAGACTTAAAAGACCACTTCTAATTGGTGCAGCATTTGGTATGGGTGAGAATCCGTTTGCACTATATAACGATAAAGAGAAGTATAAAGCATTAATCGAAAAAGTTACTAAAAAACTAATCGAGAGCAAAAAAAATGTTAAAAACTACTGGACAAGTGGTGATACACAAAAAGCTAATATGACAAACAATGGTGTTGTAGTAGAGTCTGGCTGGGATGGTATTGGTTGGCAACTACATAAGCAAAATAAAGATATCGACTTTATAGCACCAAAAAGTGGAGCACTAGGTTGGATAGATACTTATGCAATTCCAAAAAAATCTAAAAATGTAGAGGGTGCATATAAGTTTATTAACTTTATGATGAAACCAGAAAATGCAGCATTCTTTACAAACAAAGAGGGTTATGGAACAGCATCTTTAGGGGCTGATAAATTCTATAAACCAGAGATAAAAGATAACTTCGCAAGAGCATTCTCTAAAGAGGACTTAGACAATATAAAATGGCACCCACCAGTTCCAGTAGGATTTGAAGAGATTGAGTCTAAAGCTTTAGAGAGAATTAAAGCAGCAGAATCTAAATAAGCAGCTAAAAGCACAGAGCTTACTAAAGGATATAAGGCTTTAGCCTTACCCAAAATCTTAACTAAATTTATAACATTGTGTGAGCCTAAAGGCTCACATCCTAATTTTAAGCTAAAAGTCAAAAGTTTAAGCATTAAGCTTTTGACTTTTAGCTCTATAAAATACCAAAGGATAACATGTGAGTAGCAATATACTAGAGATTAAGAACTTATCAAAATATTTTGATAACTTTACGGCTTTAAAAGATGTGAATATATCAGTTAAAGAGGGGGAGTTTATCTCAATTTTAGGTCCTTCGGGGTGCGGTAAGACGACTCTTCTTAGAATAATTGCTGGTTTCTTGCAAGAGAGCGAGGGCGATGTATTAATAGAGGGTAAATCTATGAAAGGCATTCCGCCAGAGAAGAGACCAGTTAATATTGTATTTCAATCTTTGGCACTATTTCCTATGATGAATGTTTACGAAAATGTTGCATTTGGACTTAAGAGACAAAAATTGCCCAAAGCAGAGATAAAAAAGAGTGTATTAGATATGCTATCTCGTGTCGGTTTGCAAGGGTATGAGAGTAAGCAGATAAATGAGCTATCGGGTGGACAAAAGCAGAGAGTCGCAATTGCAAGAAGCCTTGTTATGAAGCCATCTATTTTGCTACTAGATGAGCCACTAAGTGCTTTGGATAGGAAACTAAGAGAGCATATGAAAGTAGAGCTAAAAGAGTTACAAAAAGAGATTGGAACAACATTTATCTACATTACACACGACCAAAGTGAAGCACTTGTAATGAGCGATAGAGTAGCTGTAATAAACAAAGGCTTAATTGAGCAGTTAGATACTCCTCATAACCTATATAATAACCCAAAAACAGGCTTTGTAGCAGGTTTTGTTGGCGAGAATAACAGATTTGAAGTAGCATCAAGAGATGGGCAAAAAGTAGTTACAAAACATGGTTGGCAAATAACCAAACCAGACTTAGATTTTGAGCCAACTCTTATGTATATTCGCCCCGAAGCATTTATAGTTGATCCAGATGAGAGCATGAAGGGTGTAGAAGTTTTCGAAGCCGACATAACAACAATACTATTTGATGGTGCAAATACCAAAATGCTTGTAAAACCAGAGGGAAAAGATGAGATTTTAATTGCACTACCTCAAAATGCAAAGTTTCAAGCCCTTAAACAAGGAGATAGAGTCAAGGTAGCAGTTGCTCACGAAAATATAAAATGCTACAAGGAGTAGATAATGGAAAACAATAAAAAAGTTTTTTATATTCTGCTAGCTCCTGTTTTATTGTGGCTAGTTTTTTTAATTATAGTTCCACATATCGAGTTATTAATAAGCTCTTTTAAGCCAAATAGTGGAGATGGTTTTACTTTAGAAAACTATAGTGCTTTTTTTGCAGACAAAATATACTGGAAAACATTTATAAACACTACACTATATGCAATTGGTGTAACTTTGCTAGCTTTTGTTGTTAGCTTTCCTATTGCATTCTATCTTACTAAAGTAGTATCAAGAAAGTATGCTTCGTTTTTAACACTTCTGCTTTTAATTCCACTTTGGATTGGTGAGCTTGTAACAATTTATGGCTGGGTAACTCTACTTGGAGACAATGGCGTTATTAATGAGTCTTTAAAATTTATAGGTCTTATAGATAAGCCACTTCCTCTACTTTACAATAATATCAGTATGACAATAGGGCTTTTGTATATGTCTATGCTATTTATGATTGTGCCAATAATGACAACGCTAGAGAGCCTAGATGATGCAATGATAGAAGCAGCGAGTGATTTGGGTGCTAGTAAATGGACAATCTTTAGACGAATTGTAATACCACACTCAATGCCAGGTATTATAAATGGCTCTATTATTGTATTTATGCTAGTAATTGGAGATTATGTTGCACCAAATATATTAGGCGGTAAGAGTTCACTTTGGTTTACAGAACAGATATATAACCAATTTTTATCAACATTTAACTGGAGTCAAGGTGCAGCATTTGGGTTCTTACTTTTAGGTATCTCATCGATTACAATCTGGATGGCACTAAGGCTATCTGGACAAAAATTAGACAAAGTAGGAGAGTAGTTATGATCAGGTCACTTCCAAACTCTACTGGTTACAAATATGGTTTTAGAGTATATGTTGCTCTCTTTTTTATATTTTTACTACTGCCATTAATTGCAGTATCTGCACTAGCTTTTAATGATAGCTCGGCAATTACTCTGCCATGGAAAGGCTTTACTCTAGATTGGTTTTTCGCTAATACAGATGATAGAGTAGGGCTATTTGCCGATGAGGGGCTACTAACAAGTATATGGATAAGTATCCAAACTGCTTTTGCTATGGCACTACTATCTACAATTTTTGGTACAATAGCTTCGCTTTTGTTTGATAAGTTCAACTTTAGAGGCAAGGGGCTTTTATACTTTTTTGCAATAGCACCTCTTGTAATTCCTGGCGTAATTTTGGGTATCTCAATTCTATTAGCATCAACTGCTGTTGGTGGTGAAATAGAGTCTATCTTTGGCGTAGATGCCGAAATTTTTAGCCCTGGCTTTTGGCTAGTTGTTATTGGGCAGTTTAGCTTTGGAGCAACTTATGCCATGCTTTTGGTATCTGCAAGATTAAAAAAGTTCGACCATGCCTTAGAAGAGGCAGCACTTAGCCTAAAAGCAACAGGATTGCAATCTATTTGGTATATCACAATACCATTTTTAAAACCAGCGATAATTGGGGCTTTTGTAGTAACATTTTTAATGAGCTTTTCCAACTTTAATACAACAATATTTTTAGTCGGCTCAGACCCAACACTACCAGTAGATTTATACTCAAGAATTAAATTTAGCTCAACTCCTGTTTTAAATGCAGTAAGCTTTATGATTGTCCTATCAGTATCAATATTTGCATTTATAAATTTAATAATAAACAGAAATAAAAAATAGATGAGAAAAACTAAATATATTCACATAAGTGACCTACATCTAATAGATCGAGGTCATCTATATGGCATAAACCCAATTTCAAGATTTAAAAAAGCACTAGAGAGCATTAAAAAGCACCACAACAATAGCGATTTTGTAGTAATAACAGGCGATTTAAGCGATAAAGGGAGCGTTAAGAGTTACGAAATATTAAAAGAGGCAATAGATAGCTTTCCTATACCAATACATCTAATATTAGGTAATCACGATAGTAGATCTAACTTTTTAAAAGTATTTCCAGAGTATGAAAATAGCAATAAATTTATTCAATACTTAAAAGAGTATGATGATAGAGTCTTTATATTCTTAGATACACTAGCCAAAAAAAATACAGGTGGAAAGCTTTGCAAAAAGCGTTTTAAGTGGTTGAAAGATAGATTAAAAGAGAATAGTAGTAAACCACTATATATATTTATGCACCACAACCCAATAGAGAGTGGAATGTACCTATTTGACGATGGCGGCTGGGGTTTAGAGAAGAGAGATAAATTTTGGGAACTGCTTGAAAAGTATGAAAATATAAAGCACATATCCTTTGGGCACATACACCAAGAGATAATGGCAAGCGAAAACCATATAACACTAAACTGCACAAAAGCAACAGTGCATCAAATTGCCTACTTTACTTCGCTAAAAGAGGAGTATTTAACAATCGCCGAAGACCCAGCCTATGCAATTATAGAGATGAAGAAAAAATCAACTAGAGTATCGTGGCACAAATTTTTAAAAGATGAAGAGATATTTCAAGAGTAGATATAGATATCTACTCTAAGTAGTCAATCATATATTGATTAATAGAGTCTCCATTTACTAATATATTAACATATCCATTATCATTTTTACTAATACTATATTTACTATCCAATAGAGAGATATTACCCTCTATAGCTTTTTTAGTAATATCTAAACTCTGTTTAGTAAATATAGATATATAATTATCTTTGACATCATGATACTCATTTATAAAACTGATAAGTTCATTATCATTCTTATCTGTAATTGGAATAACTTTTCTAACTTCTGAAAATATATCTACCTCTTGTAGAAACTTACTCTTTTTTGTACTATGTGAAGCACTATGTATAAACTTCTTAAATTTTAATGTATGCCTTGGCTTATTTAAATCATTTTCATTTGTAATTTTTAATTTAAGATAAAAGAGGTTTCTATTATCGAAACAGTTCTTAAAATTATTACTATTTTCAAGTGTAGCAACAACACTTTTTCTCCAATTAGGCATAGATAACGTACCAGAAAATAGTAGTGTAAACTTACTACTATCACATCTATTAACTATACTATCTATATATTTTATTATAGATGTAACATTTGGCTCATATCCTATAATAAATATATAGTTATTACTCTCTTTAGTATTAGTAAAAAGTAAATTAAAATTATCTTTTTGATATGGTGCATGATCAGATACCATTTCACTCTCTGTGGTATATTTAAAACTATAGATATTATCATTTAATTCCATATCGTTACTAATACAGAAACTCAATTTTCTTCGCTCTTTTTTAAATATAGAGATAAATTTACTCTTAACAGCTTTACCATATAAACCATTATAAATTATAAAGATATTACTCTTTCGTTTAGTGTGTAGTTCAGTTTTAATTTTTGATAGTATAAAATCTACAGCCTCTTTAGCTTCATCGTAATCTGGAGGAAATACTCGAATAATATCTGGATCATTATTAATTATATCTTCTATATGTTTATTGCTAATAGAGCTTAAAGATCCTATTACTTTTATAGATGATCTCTTTGGCTTTTCAATATTTTCTCTCGCTAATATAACATCTTTAAATATAGAACTTAAGGTTGTTAAAATAATAAAATCATACCTATCAATTCCATTCTTTACTTTTTCTATATATTTATTGATACTATCTTCCGTACTATCAATAAAAATATACTCAACATCTACTACTTTATTATCTTTTTTAATATCTAAAATATATTTTTTATATGCACTTATCTGGCTTAAAGCCCAATCTAAATTATTTTTATCTATTACTCTTAATAGGACTACAACCTTATACTCTTTTTTTATAAGATTATTTACAAAATAGATAATTTTGTGTCTAAATGGAACAAAAGTAGGGATTTGATTGAGAGTTTTATAGATACTTAGATGTTTAAATATAATATTTCTATTGGTCAAATATATAAAAAGAGATAAAAAATAAGCCGCCACTAAAACAATTGAACCAACAATATCACTGGTATCTTTAAAAGATATTGAATCATAAGAGTATATATAAAGAGTAACTATTAAAACTATTCCAAATAATGATCCACCTTTAATAATATCTTTAGGGTTGCTCTCTTTATACATATATAATTCCTCCTAAACTGATTATATAGATAAAAATATTATATCAAAATTTATTGAAATATTATTCAGTCAATCTACATTAATATGATACAATCTAATATCTAAAATTATTTAAAAGGTTTTTTATGTTAAAAGAGTTTAAAGAGTTTCTTGTAAAAGGAAATGCCGTAGATATGGCAATAGGTTTTATTTTTGGTGCAGCATTTGCTACAGTAATTAAGTCATTAGTGACAAATATTATTATGCCTCCTATTGGAAAACTTATGGGAAATGTAGATTTTTCTCAACTATTTATTGCAATAGATGGTAAAGATTATGCATCTTTAGCAGAACTAGAGAAGGCAAAAGGTCTTGCAATTAAGTATGGTCTATTTATAAATGACTTAGTATCTTTTATTATATTGGGTTTTATAATATTTATGTTTGTAAAAGCTTATAATAATATGAAAAAAGAGGAGCCTCAAGAGGTACCAACTACTAAAAAGTGTTCAGAGTGTGCTATGGAGATCCCAGCAGATGCAAAAATCTGTGCTTATTGTGGTAATAGTGGTGTTTAATTAATAAAATAGCTAAATCTAACTAAAGAGCAAAATTACTTTTAAACTCTTTAGTTTTAGATACCTCATCATAACTACCACTTGCCACAACTCTTCCTTTACTCAATACTAAAACTATATCTGCTTGCTGTATCGTTTGTAGTCTATGTGCAATAATGAGTGTTGTCTTATGTGCCATTATTTTATTTAGGCTATCTTGTATTAAAGCTTCTGTATTGGCATCTAGAGCTGATGTTGCTTCATCTAATATAAATATATCTCCATCTTTATAGAGGGCTCTTGCAAGAGCTAACCTTTGGCGTTGTCCTCCAGATAATTTTTTCCCATTCTCTCCTACTATAAAATCATCTTTATCTTGTAAGGTGTCAATAAATTCACAGTGCGATATCTCTATAGCTCTTTGGTATCTCTTTTTATTATACTCTAAACCATATAGAATATTCTCTTTTATAGTAACATTAAAAATGCCACTAGCTTGGTTTATATAAGATATTTTATCTCTAATTGATGCAATATCAATATCCAAAATACTCTTATTATTTACTAAAATATCTCCTTTACTTGGCACTCTAAATCCAAATAAAAGAGTTAATATCGTACTCTTACCAGCACCTGTTTTACCAACTATAGCAATTGTATCTCCACGGTTAATTGTGAAGTTTAAATTATCTAAGATTTTACTACTACCAATAGTTAGAGATGCATCTTTAAACTCTATACTTTTTATTGCCTCATCTAGAGATAATTTACTCTTATCTTCTTGTTCTAGATCCAATATTGATTCAACTCTATCTATATAGCTATCTAACATATTTAATACTAAAGAGTTTCTAGTAACCACCTTTACTGGTGCATATAACATCATTAGTGCTGTTAAAAAAGCGAAAAAATCTCCAACACTCATTTTATTATTTATAACTTCGTAGCCACCAAAAAATACGACAGAAGCTACAGATAAAGATACAAAAAACTCCATCAACGGAGATGTTAACTCTTGATACTTTACAACCTTTAATAGAGAGTTTTTGTAATCCTTTAGATAGGTGCTAAATTTACTCTTTTCATTGTCAACTTGATTGTAAACTTTGACAATATCTAGATGTGTGAAGGTTTCATTTATTCTCTCATTTAACTCTGTTACATAGCCTTCGGCACTATTTACGTGTCTCTTGACACGCTTACCTAATATCTTAACAGGTACTATTACAATAAGTGCAAATATGACAGCAAATAGAGACAACCTCCAGTTAAGATATAGTATTGTAAAGATAAGAGCTACTAGCGTCATTACACTAATTAAATAACTAGGAATTGTTTTTGCAATAATTTGGTGCAGATTTAAAACAGTCTCTATCACTCGAGTATTTATATCACCTAGAGTTTTATTCTCTATTGCATCCATTTTACTATTTAATACTCTATCATAGAGTTTGGCTCTAATATTTTGTGTAATCTCTACTCCTACTTTTTCACTTAAATAGGCACTAAAGAATCTAAATATGCCCCTAGCACTAAATATTGCTATAATAATTAGAGGCATCATATATAACATATGTTCACTCTTTTGAATAAATAGATTATTAAGTAGAGGTTTCATAATATATGCTGTTAGAGCTGATGTTATAGCAACACCAGCCATTGCAAACACTGCGAAGATAACTGTAGATTTATACTCTTTAAAATATGGAGCTAAAAACTTAACTCCATGCCACTTTTTACTAGACAAAAGAAGACCTTTTTACCTATATTTTACCAAAATCTATATTACTTTTTGATGTAGCTTAATATCTTTACCTTCATTTTTGCTGCAGTATAACTCTACTAGTACCTCATCATTCTCTTTTAGATAGTTGTTTTTACCAAAATCAGCATACTCTGTTGCTCCAATTGTCACAAAGATCTCTTTTGGATAGTTGCACTCTTCTATAATTTTATATATATCCTCTAGTGGTCCAAAATCTTTTTGGTTATTTAATTTATCTACTAACCAAGTTGTTAGTTTTTCATAGAAATAGCTATATCCTAAAAGTGGAGCATCCTCTCCATATGGATATTTTATACCATCTCTCACTACAAAACTTTTAATAAAATAGCTATCCATTACGCCACCACTACTAAAGCTATCTATATCTATCCAATCAGATGCTATACCTTTAGAGTATCTGCTCCAACTCTTCTTTTCACTTATCTTTTTAGCACCCTCTTTTCTAATTGTAGTATCGTTAAATGCAGTAAACTTTTGTGCAGTTAACTCTTTTACTTTTTTATTAGTATCATACTCTACACTAAATAGTATTCCAACTTCTGGTTCTACTTGGGCATTTGCTTCATACTCGGGCAGGGTTAGACTATCTATACCTATAGGGTACTCTCCTAAAAATGAGTTACTATTTGGAATAAAAAATGGAAATATTCCTTTAGGCGCAGACTCTTCAGCTACCTCTACATTAATAAAATCTTTGCTCTCTCCAGCTTGCTCTAAATGGTTTGCAAAGTTGCCAGCAACTCCAAGACACAATATATTACTTAACATAATCTCTCCTATTTATGGTATTAACCAATTATCTAACCTAAATGTATCAATCATACATGGCATAGCTCTCCAACCTCCACTCTCTAGATACATTAACTTTGAACTAAAATTTCCAACTGCATACTTCTCTTTAAATACTACAAATGCTCCACCACTTAGTGAGCAAAAAATATCATCAAAATCTTTTGGAGTTTTATAGTGTTTAAAGTCGTAAGAGTGAATATCTATAAGTACTTGTTGCATCATTTCATTTTTCGATAAATAACTACTTAACAGATAGAATAGTGGAGATTCAACCGCAGGCTCTGGCAATATATCTTTAATATAAAGCCTCTCTTTTTTATTTTTAAGCATCTACTCTTCTATAAAATTTAGGGAAATTGAGTTAACACAGTGTCTAGTGCTTTTAGCTGTAAAGCCTTCACCTTTAAATAGATGTCCTAAATGACCATTGCAGTTACTACATACTATCTCTACTCGTCTTCCATCAGCATCTGGTAACTCCTCTACTGCTCCATCTATTGTATCATCAAAACTTGGCCAACCGGTTCCAGAATTAAATTTTGCTTCAGAGTTAAATAGTGGGTTATTACATCTTTTACATATATATATACCATCTGCCTTATGGTCGTGGTACACTCCACTAAAGGCGAACTCTGTTCCTTTTTCTACTATCACTCTCTCCTCTTCTGGAGTTAGTCTATTATATTCCATATTCTTTCTCTTTGTGTTATAATGTTATATGAGAAATTTATATATTAATATCGCTTTAACTACTCTTATATTTTCAAATTTAGGTGCTAAAGTTTGCAGTGTGCCACCAAGAGTTGCTAAATATCTAGTTAAAAGTGGTTTAGATGGCAATTTAAACATTGCAGATATTCGAAGAAATAGCTACTCTTTAAGTACTCTTTGTACCTCGTTTTTTACGGTAAATGAGGGCTCTTTAAAATGGAGGTTTTTGCTAGTAACAAACCCAAAAAAAGCAAAAGGATTATTTTGGTTTTTACCACATGACAATGAAAATAGTGCATTTAGCTCAGCTATTTATGCTACTAGAAAATATGGTGGAGGTTTTTTAGCTATAGTAAATAATGATAAACGATATAACATGGGGCAAGATCCAAATAGAAACTTCTCAAATTCTACTAGTCGTATATGTAAGGGGCAAAAAGCAGCCTCTCCAATCTACACAAATTTTGTATTTAATATAATAGATTACTATAAAACTCCTAATACTCCCTATTTAGCACTTCATAACAATAGAAACCGAGGAGGAGTATCAATTTTAAAGAGTAGTTCAAAAGTAAGATCTTTTCTTGCATATAAAAAAGAGAGTATTAATAGTGAAAATAGATTAACTGATGAGGATAATTTAATATATATGGCAAGTACAACATCAAATTTAACATCAAAAATTGGTTCTATTATTAAACAAGGTCTAAATGTAAAGTTAGAAGTAGTTAATAGTAACAATAACGATTGCTCAATGTCTAACTATATTGTTATAGAAAAAGGGGATACCAACTACTATAATATTGAAGCAGAGCATAGAGATAGCGTAACTCAAAAGAGAATGATAGATATCTTATTAAAAGTCATTTATTAGCTCCTATTTTTAGAAAAAAATACATTTTATCGACACTGTAATATCTCTTAATATTTGCATAGTTATGAAACTATGGGCTATGTTTATATTATAATACTAATACAAAATAATCGATCTAAATATAGATTTTTACTCTAAAGTGTGTTGTTTGGTAACATAAAAATAAAAAAAATATTTTTTTTAATATAGCGATAATATGGCAATAATTTATTCATACCCATTTTATGGTTTATTCTTTTTGTGGTGCCTATTTTTAGGGCATTGCAGTACTTGATTTTATAAAATATAAGTGCTACTATTTCATAATCATAATAGAATATAACTGATAGGAGGACGGATGAAGAAATCTGTATTAATCAATGAAGTGTC